>NZ_JAMSKS010000080.1:0-504 GCF_024436645.1 Rhodococcus sp. T9N
CGCGGAAGCCAGTGCGGAGGCGACGATTCCGGAGGCTCGGCTGGCGGTCATGATGCACCGTCCATAGGTAGGGAGAATGGGCCAAAATGCTTGCTGATGTACGTGGTCGGGAGGATCGCCGTTTCGGGAGTGACCCAGTTGTCGCCATCCCATTCCCATATGTCGCCATCACGATCAGTGAGTCGGCCGACGGTTTCCGGTACGTCTTCGATGCGCTGCCACGGGCCTGTTTCAGCGGGGATGGTGTTGCACTCATGTTCGCCATGCGGATAGGCCGGGCAGGCAAACTCCGTTTCCGCCTTTGCCGCCAGACGTTGGAGGTGTTCAACAGTCGACTGGTCGCAGCACTCCTTCGCGACTTTGGCGGCGATGCGGTATTCGCGTGCGGCGATGTCGCTCATGCTGGCCACCCGCCAAAAGCGCTGAGAACGTACAGAACTCCGACCGACGAGAACGCCAGCGCCGACAAACCAGCAGCGACAGCCATGCCCCACTTGCCCGTCG
>NZ_JAMSKS010000008.1:0-251129 GCF_024436645.1 Rhodococcus sp. T9N
CCACAAAATGCGCCATAAATGGCCGCCAGTGGGGAGCTTACGATGGCCGTCGACATTGCACTTCTCTCCCATTGATTCGCAGATGCAGGCGGTGGCCCCGGTAGAAGATGGGAAACTCGAGAACTCCGAGTGGTTTCGGCCAATGCGGGGAAAAGATCAGGCGGTCGCCGCGGGTCTCGAGCCCGGTGAAGCACCTTTGCAGCAAGTCGACGCTTCCCGCCATGGCGGCCAGGTGTATTCCCTCTGCGGTAGTGCCCCCCTGCACATCGGCGATATCGGAACGAAGGGCCAGGTCGAAGAATTCCATCGCACGGTCGCGGTTGGCCCGAGCCAGCACCCAGGAATGGACAACACCACTGAGCGTCGAACCGTGCGATGTACGTGCCATGTAATAGTCGATGGTTGCGGGGATGGCATCACCCACAAACTCATAGCCCAAACCATGGAGGATGCAACGCAACTCGTCAGCGGACAACAAGTAGAACAACATCACTACGTCGGCCTGCTTGGAAACCTTGTAGGAGTTGACGTCGTCACCCTCTGCCTCGAGGAGTCGGTCGAGGCGTTGTAGGTCGCCGTATCGCTGACGATATGCGTCCCAATCCAGTTCAGGAAGGTCCGCGTACCCCTCGAATTGGCTGATGACATCGTCGTGAAACGGGACGAACATCTTGTGCGTAATGTCTCTACAGCGCTCGATCTCCAGTGTGGGCAGTTCCAGCTTCTGAGTCAGGTCCGACCGGATCTGCAGTGGCACAACATCCAATGCCTCGAGGGCTCGCAGGATCACCCACACCGACATGACATTGGTATAGGCGTTGTTGTCGATCCCGTCACAGGGAGCATCCGGATATCCGGAGTGGAATTCGTCAGGGCCGATGATGCCCTGGATGACATACCGTCCGCGCATCTGGTCGAGTGAAGCGAGATCCGCGTAGAACCGAGCGATTTCCACCAGCATTTCGGCACCGAACTCGATCAGGTATTCCAAATCGCCGGTGACCTGATAGTACTGCCACACGTTGTACGCAATCGCGATGCCGCTGTGATGCTGGCGCCGACTCGGATCCGGGTTCCAGCGCCCGGATCTCGGATTGAGATGCAGTTGCTGGCTCTCTTCCCGTCCGTCACTACCCGACTGCCAGGGAAACATCGCTCCTCGATGACCGGCTTCGATCGCAGCCCGACGGGCCTCCCCCAATCGACGGTACCGATACCGGAGCAAGGACCGCGTCAGCGTAGGCAGGCGCAGGTTCAGCGCCGAAAAAACGAACAACTCGTCCCAGAAGATATGTCCACGATAGGCCTCTCCGTGCAATCCGCGAGCCGGTACTCCGGCGTCGCGGTCGGCGGTGTTCGGCGAGACCGTCTGCAGCAAGTGAAGTAGATGAAATCGGATTACACGCAGTGCGTGACCGTGACCAATGAGGTCGATGCCCATGCGATCCCACAGACTTGCCATGGTGAGAACGTGACCGTCGAGCAATTCATCGAATCGGTCTAGACGAGACAGCCAGCGCTCGGCTTCGTCAGCGGGCTCGGTCACAGCGGGATCACGTCCGGTGAATACCGTCACCATCTTCTCGAGAGTCGCCGAGCAGCCCGCTGCGAGATGCAGAGATATGTCGTGCCCGATCCGCCCTTCTCCTTCTACCCGTCGATACTCAGTCGAAGTCGGTTCGCCATTTCTCCACACCGTATGCCGGGCGGCCATCGCCACCGGTATCCGTGAGCGATTGGTCTGCACCACGAGCAGAACCGCGTTCTCGGATAGCTCTCTGGCCTCCAGCAGTGCGAGGTGTTGAGAGCCGAGTTCGCGATAACGCTCCACCAACCCGTTGCGGACCGTACCGTCCAGTTCCGAACGGATCTCGAGTAGGCCCGCCCAATCTTCAGCCACGATCGTCATCTCGAGAGCACAGGCATGCGGGAGGTGCATGGCAACACATCTCCGCTGGATAACCGTCGTGGTGTATCCCTCAGTGTCGCGCACCCGGAATCGGCGCGTCAGCATTGCCCGGCGAAGATCGACGTACTGGCGGTACTTGAGCACCTCCACAGTATCGATATCGAACCACGGGCCCCCGTCGATCCGGAATGTCACCGGCAACCAGTTCGGCAGGTTGACGATGCTCTCGTTGTCGACTGTGATTCCCGATACTTCGTCCTGCAGGCGGTTGAAGACGCCCGCAGCGTACGTGCCCGGGTAGTGGATGGCCCCGGCACGGCACTCCGGAGCACATCCCCGAGTGGCGAATGCTCCATTTCCGAGGGTGCACAGTGCCTCCCTCAACTTCTCTGTGTTCGGATCGTAGCCTTCGAAGAACACAGTCCAGGGATCGCCGGCGGGTGGCATCGTCTGCGCGCCGCTGCCCAGCAGATCTGCCAACCATTGCACCAATTTACGGACCTGGACGGGACTGTCTACCGCGAACCGAGCAGCCGACCGCCGGTCGCCGTTCTCGAAGTGGCGCACCACGATCCCGACGCCGCGGTCGTGGAGTATGACGAAAGCATCCTCGTCGGTGAAGTCATCGCCGATGTAAATCGGCAGCACGTTGTCGGCATCGACGAGGTGATCGAGAATCCAGTCCAGCGTTCGACCTTTGTCCCAGTTAACGTCGGGGCGGAGCTCGGTCACCATCCGTCCGCGGGTGGCACGAAGCCCGGTTCCACCCCCAACCTCCTGAACCACCGCGGCAGTCTCGGTGCGCCTGTCGAGGTCGGCATTGCGATAGTGGACTGAGAGACCAAACCGCTTGCGTTCCAGGACAACCCCTGGAATACCGGTCAAGCGATCACGTAGAATGTCCGCCGCGCGCTCGAGATTCGGCACCGAGGCCACAGCCAGGTCATTTCGATAGCGCTGCCCGTCCGGCCCGACGATTTCGAAACCGTGACTGCCGGCGTACCAGATTCCGGGCATGCCAACTCGGGTCTCGATGTCCGCCAGATCGCGGCCGGTGATCACGCCGATCGTGCAATAGCGAGTCAGCCTCGCGAGATCTTCCTTCATCCCGTCGACGAGAGTGGCAGCGGCTGGGTCGTTCACGATGTTCGATAGGGTTCCGTCGAAGTCAAGAAAGACGACAGGTCGTCGGGAACGCAAAAGGGTCGTCAGCTGACCGAGTGATGTGAGAGCTTCCGGTATTTCCGACATTCGGCGGTCGTGACGACGTGGGTGGATCGAAGGCATAGTCATGGACTCGACTCCAACGATTCATCGATGCCGGCGGGAAGCCACTCGTCGCAATTGTCGGACACGATCGGCCACGAAGTATCGCCGGATTCCTTGATACACAATTTCTTTCGATGCCATTCTCTATTCGCCAACGCATTCACCGCCTGGCTGTCGGACCATCAGGAGTGGGCACGGCGTTTTGTGCAGCAAAGCTGTGCCGGTCGAGCCGATGTCCATCCCCACGAAACCGCCCCTTCCTCGGGTTCCGACCACAACGAGCTGGGCATCGGCCGCCAAATCCAGGAGATGCTCAACAGGCCGGTCCCGAACCAGATTCCGCCGCACCCTGACCTCAGGGAATTGCTTCCACCACCTGGACACACTTTCCGCCAGCACCAACCGGCCTGCCTCCTCTACCGCAGCGCGGACCTCGGTCGCCGAATCGTCATGCAGCGTAGACATATCCTGGTCGAAACAAGCGTGCAGCACGATCAGGGACGCTCCACGAAGAGCACATTCTTCGAAGGCGAGACCGATGGCCGGCTCACTGTTCATCGAGCCGTCGACGCCGACTACGACGGGCCCCTCGACGGTCTCGTCCCTTGACCAACCGTCTATCACTGCCACCGGGCATTTCGCTCGACGTGCTACGGCCGCGCACACAGAACCGACAAACCCTCTGGAGTACTCATCGAGCCCGCGACGACCGAGCACGATCATCGATGCATCGGCGGATCGATCGATGAGCGCTCCCGGAGCATACTGACGTGACACTTCCCCGCGGACCTCGATTGAACCGGCGACAGCCTCGGCCCTGGCGATCCCCAGGGCCGTGGCAAGCACTCGATCTGCGCGGTCACGTAGTTCGCGGGCGAGGTCTGGACCATCATTTGTGCGTCGATAGGTCGTGGCGCACACGAGCAGTAGCGGCACGTCACGCAAGGTTGCCTCCCTTACAGCCCACCCCAGAGCATCGCGCGAGTGCTGAGATCCGTCTATTCCCACAATGATCGGAGATCTCGCCATCAGGACCTCCACAACAATCGATGTCAGCGTCAAGCACCAATACGTTCGCAACCATCGCTTCCCCCCACACAACTGTTCAGCTCGACCCGACTCAGCTCAATCTGACTCCGGGGGCACGTCGTACAGCGCGGCGCCAGCGGTCACGCCCGCCCCAGCCGCGACCAGCATCGTTCGAGAGCCTGCAAAGCGTCGCGGTTTCTCCCTCGCCAATCCTGCGATCAGGGCAGCCGTGTGGATGTACTCGTCGTCGGCCACGATGACCCGTGAGCTCGCACTCCCCAACCGTGTCGCGAGTGCCGAACGGAATGCCGGGCGAGCCGGAGCAGCCACGATGAAATCCACCTCCGCCAGAGCGATTTTCGCCTGCCGCAGGCATGCGGAAACTGCTTCGTGACCGGCTGCGGCGTAGTCGTCATCGAGCGAGTCGGACACTTGGAAACGCAGGATGTTTCGATTGTCTGCCTGTCCGACAGTTGCCCGGAAAGACTCCCCGCGGTCGAGATCATTGACCCAATGCACCGGGCCAAGACCATATCGATCATCGGTCCAGCGGCATAACGCCGCTCCCCCGGCTGCCGAGAACGGAAACCTCTCACTGAGCCGATGCCCCGGGTCTGCATCACTGGCAACGACGAGAGCCCGTTCGATCACTCCGGAGCGGAGGAATCCGTCGACGATCTGCAGCGCGGTCAGGACGCCACAGGTGCCATTCGCGATATCGAAAGAGAAGGTCCCGTGATCGCCCGTGTGCGGGTCTTCCGGATGAGCGCCGATATCGTCCTGAATCAGCGCGGCAAGAGCCGGCTCACCAAGGTTCCGGTCGCGATACAAACCCGCGTTCACGAGCAGATCCAAGCCATCCGGGCTGCAACCGGCCTTTCCGAGGCACGACTGAGCCGCCGCTACCGCAAGGTGCAGTGCGCTGTGCCGCCTCAGCCATCCAGCCCGAGTGACCATCACCTGCTCAATGATCGTTCCCATAGCGCGCCACCAGTTCATCGTCGATTTCCACAAGGACTACCCCGATCTCCAGCCCGGAAGCCAGGGAGATCAATGCAACTGTCTCTCCCGGTTTGATCCGGCCGGCCTCGAGTTCTTCGACCAATGCCACGGTATGAGTTGTCGAGGCTGTGTTCCCGTATCGATCGACGGTGATGACCGCGTCATGGCGCGGACTGTCGCCGAACGACAGCGCCATCTCAGCCATGCCCTTCTTGATTGCACGCGCCGACGTTTGATGGGTGATCACATGGTCGATGTCATGGATCGACAGTCCGAGTGTGTCGAGTACCTCGTGCAGAAGTAACGGGGTATCGGCGATGGCGGCCTTTTGAATGGCTCGCGAATTGGTGAACATGCGAGCACCCGGCTCCCTGCCCTTCGGGTAAGCGAGACACAACCGGCTGTAGTCCGCGACCGTTGTAAACCCGGCAATGCGAATCCCGGCTGCGCCCACGGGCGCCCGTTCGAGGACGAGCGCGGCGCCCGCATCGCCCAAGGTCAAGGAAGCCAACTCTCTGCTCAATATGTTGTGAATATGCTTGGCAGCATTGTGACCGAGCTGAGAAATATACTCACCGCTGACAACCAGCGCCCGCTCGATCAATCCCAGACGGATCCAATTGTTGGCCACCATCACCCCAGTGAGCATCCCAGCACAAGCATTGGAAAGATCGAAGCTCATAGCCCGGTCTGCACAGAGGTTCCGCGCGACGGCACTACTCATCGTCGGTTCGAGCCATTGAGTCATACCGCCCCTAAACTTGGTGATACTGCAGCTGATCACCACATCTATCGACTCGACGGCACAACCCGACCGACGCAAGGCATCCCGCGCAGCTGCTGTTGCGAGGGTGTAGGAATCCTCATCGCCCACGCTGACCCGCCGCTCGTGGATTCCAGTCAGTCGTTCGAGATCGATACCCGTGTCGTGGCGTGTTGTCGCCATCAAATCCTCAGTCGTAAGTCTGGTGACGGGAAGATGCCGACCTGCCCCCGCCACCCGCGTTCGATACGGCACTCGTCTGTCGTCATTTTCCGAGTCCGTCAACAGCCAGTGTTTGACCATTTCACTTGTTACCTCGCGCCGGCGTTCCTGAATCGTGAGTTAGTGCATCGGCATCATCTGCATGGGCGGCACTATGCCCATTCCGTGGAGACACATCATGAACATGTGGAACATCTGCATGGCATCCATGGCCGTCACCTCCTTCGTACTTGTGCCGAATCACTCAGGGGGATGGGTCGGTTCGCAGAATCGCCAGCCGGCTTCGATACTCGTTCTCATCTATATCCCCGCGCGCGAATCGCTCGGCAAGAATTTGCTCGGCGCTGTGTCGCGGCGGCGGAAAACTTTGCAACCGACTGCTTCCAGGCGGCTGACTCCCCGACTCTGTCGGTCCATGTCCGGCGTAGCGAATGAGCAGAAAGATCCCCAGGATCAGCAAGCCCCAAAACAAGGCCATACCTACGAACATCAGCAGGTAACCCCAACTACTGAAATAGTGATCGTCGTACATCACAGCGAGGCCTCCCATCTCTCCATGCGTGCCGTACGCACTTCCCCACCAGCGGAGCACTCACGCATACTCCTTCATGATGCGCCCTTACACGACGCGCACACAGAGTCTTTCTGCTCATATCGGCAGATGCGCCAAGCCCCGCCATGCTGCCGCAAGTCCGTGTTTGTAGAGCACTTCTGCTCCACCTTCCCCAAGCGTGCCGGCGCAGGAATCTTCCCGATCAACACGACGTTTCAAAGAAGTAACGCGGTGGTAATCGACGACCCAAGATCGATTGAGAAGTGCAGACCATGACGAACCTCCCCGAGATCGAGGAGCTACTCTCGACGACCGTTTCATGCGCCCCTCGTAGGGACGGATCCGACGGGGGTGCTCCCCTGTCCACTCCGGGCGTCATGCTGATCGACCCACGGTTCGGTCAGCTGGCTGCCCAGTTCTTCCGCCTCTTCGAACGCCCTTCCAACGGCGGCGGAGCGCTGGCGGTCTACCTCGAAGGAGAACCGGTACTCGACATCTGGTCCGGGTGGTCGACCCGCGACACCCGTTGGAACGCTTCCACGGTATCTGTGTCCTTCTCCACCGGAAAAGGGGTTGCCAGCACGGTATTGCACCGTGTCGCAGAACGTGGGCTCATCGACTACGACGCACCCATCGCGAAATACTGGCCCGAATTCGCTTACGCCGGCAAGGATGACGTAACCGTACGGCAACTGTTGACCCACCGTGCCGGGCTACATCGCATTCGCGGACTTGTCACCGGCCGACTTGCGATGCTCGATCACGACGGCATGGCCAACGCCCTGGCCTCGGCAACACCGGATATCCGTCGCCTCGACTCACCCGGGTATCACGCAGTCACATTCGGATCTCTCGTCGCCGAACTCACGACGCGGGCAACCGGAACATCGTTTACCGACCTTGTACGTACCGAGATAGCGGAACCTCTTGACATTCCGGACTTCTGGTTCAAGGTCCCCGAAGACGAACGTCATCGAATTGCGAAGCTGTTTCCTCATATCAATCAGTTCAAAGTGCCGTGGGATACAGCTTCTTACGCTTTGACCCGTCTACCTGTCCTCAAGAACATCGCGGATGCCGGAATGCCGGCAGGCTTCGACGAACTCGTCCGCAATCCCGTCATCCATGATTACGTGATGCCTGGTTGGAACGGTGTGTTCAGCGCGCGAGCTCTTGCTCGCATGTATGCAGCACTTGCCAATCGAGGAATGGTCGGAGGAATCAGGTTCTTGAGCGAAGACACCCTCGAACAGATGGGTGAAGTGCAGACCACTGCGCGCGATTACGTTCTCGGAGTCCGCATGAACTGGCGGCTGGGTTATCACTCGGCATTTGTAACCAGCCGCACCCAGTCGTTGCAAGCCTTCGGGCACTACGGGCTCGGCGGATCAGGTGCGTTCGCTGACCCGGAAACTCGTTTGTCCGTCGCATTCGTCACGAACCGAATGGGTGGGTCTCTGACTCCGTTCGCCGACCTGCGGTTGGCCGGACTGGGTGCCAGAGCGGAATCCATCGCCCGCGCACTATAGGCACTATAGGTTGGTCGCCTGCTCGATCAGCGGCGTCGCGTCCACCGCCAGAATTCATCGCACCCCCACACCAAGACCGGTAAGGGCAGCAACCACAGAACCTGATACCACGTGGGCGAGACTGTGCCGAATACACGCTGCGCCGACGGAAGCGTCACCACAACAGCGGCGAAGACAATCTCGAACGCAATCCCCCAGAGCAACAACCGATTCGAGAACAATCCGATCTTCCATAGGGATGCATGCTCTGTTCGAGAAGCGACGGCGGTTCCGATCTGGCACGACACGATCCCGAGGAAACTCATCGTCGTTGCCAGCTTCCAGGTGTGTTCGAGCGCACCTGAAGACACGTCGGCTCCGAAAGTCCAGCCTCCAGATAGAAGAGCGGCCATGAACAAGACCATGACTGCTGCAGCCGACGCGCCACCGAGCACGCCCCACGATCGCACCAGCATCATCTTGTCCACCACATTCTGTGAAGCTTTTCGCGGTGCCCGATCCATCAAGCCAGGCTCCTCCCGTTCCCGACCGAGTGCCAATGCGGGCAATGTCTCAGTGCCCAAATCGATTGCCAATATCTGCATCACGGTCAGGGGAAGTGGAATCTGACCGCCGGACAGGGCATACACCAGGAAGGGCACCACTTCGGGAGTCGCGTGCGCAAAAATGTAGACGATGAATTTACGGACATTGTCATAAACCCTGCGCCCAGCTTCGACCGCGTCGACGATAGTGGCGAAATTGTCGTCAGTGAGAACCATCGTCGCAGCCTCCCGAGCGACGTCAGTGCCGGACCGTCCCATCGCCACTCCGATGTCCGACCGTCGCAGAGCTGGAGCATCATTGACACCGTCGCCGGTCATCGCGACCACATAGCCACCGGCGCGAAGCGCATCTGTGATCCGAAGCTTCTCTTCCGGCGAACTCCGAGCGAAGATGATCTCGTTGTCGGTATACAGGAGTTCGTCGAGATCCTTCTCCGACATTTCCTCGAGTTCAGATCCGGTGACTACCTGAAGGCCCCCTCGGCCGATTCCCACACTTTCTGCAATTCCGCGTGCGGTGAGTCCATGATCGCCGGTCACCACGATGATGCGAATACCTGCAGTATGGCATTTCTCCACCGCGGCAGCGACTTCCGGGCGTGGAGGGTCGATCATCGCCACGATCCCTAGCAGTGTCATGTCTCGTTCGATGTCGAGACGAGACAATTGCTCCTCCTCGCCGATGATCGACAATCGTTCCGCCACGGCGATCAGTCGTAGTCCTTCCCGTGCCCAATCGTGGACCGCCGACGCCACCTCGGAACGCTCCGAGGACGTCAGATCATGCTCAGACGCATCGACCCCCACAATTCGGGAGCACAAACTGAGGATCTCCTCCGGCGCCCCCTTCGCCTGGATCCGAAATTCATCTCCGACCCGGTCCACTGTCGACATTCTGCGAAGCTCGGGATCGAAAGGAAAAATCGTGTGGTGCACGTGAGTGGTCGCCGACAACGGCTCACCGATATCTGCCGCAGCCCGCAGCATCGCCAACTCGGTCGGGTCCCCCGAATCGTCCCCGCCGTCTTCAACGCGGCCGCCCCCGATTTCCGCATTACAACAGTAAGTGATCGCATGCGCTACACGACGCGGGACAGACCCCTCGGGCCACGTTGAATCGGTTGCTCCATTTGCGTCGAAGGAAAGAACGCCACCAGGCGTCCACAGTCTGGTTACCCGCATTCGATTCTGTGTCAGAGTTCCGGTCTTGTCGGTACAGATCACGCTCGTCGAACCGAGCGTTTCCACCGCCGAAATCCTTTTGACCAACGCCCCTCGTTTAGCAAGGGTGCGTACTCCAACTGCCAGCGCCAACGTGATGATCGGAAGGAGCCCTTCGGGAACATTGGCAACCAGGAGTCCGATCGCGAAGTTGATCGAATCTCCCCAGGACAATCCCGCAATCAAGCTACCGAGGGGGATGAATGCCGCGCCCATCACCACCGCTACACAGGCGATCAGCCAGGCAATCTTCTTCACTTGTTTCTCGAGTGGACTCTCGTCACGACCCACGCGCTGTGAAAGGGCAGCGATACGCCCGATCTCAGTACGCATACCAGTTGCGAAGACCAATCCCGTAGCTTTGCCGCCGAGCACATCCGTTCCACTGAAGGCGATGTCTCGGGCCGAAACCAAAGGCCCTGCATTACTTGTCGAATCCGCAGAAACAGTGACCGGAACCGACTCTCCGGTCAGCGTGGACAGATCTACCTGCACCGAGCCCGATATCAGTCGTACATCTGCCGACACTCGGCGACCTTCGTCGAGAATGATCACATCACCTGGAACCAAGGTCCGTGCATCCACCACTTGCTCAAAGCGGTCACGGACCACAGTCGCCGTTTCAGGGAGAAATGCAGAGAGCGCCTCCACCGCTTGTTCGGCATGTAATTCCTGGACGAACGCGAACAACGCATTGACGAGAATCACCAGGACGATCGCCACCGCCAGTGGAGAAGCTCCACTGACAACAGCAAGCCCAGCGGCAACCCACAGCAGCAACGCGAGGGGATGAGTCAACTGCCCGAGTATCTCGCCAGGCCACTCACGTCCACGCCGACGCTGCAGTTCGTTGGAACCATGAACAACGGATCGACGTTCGGCTTCTCTGGCCGAGAGACCTTGCCGATCTGACCTGAGATCTCGAAACATTCGTTCCACGGATTCACGCGGATTCACCGCATCTGATTCCGAATCAGCGACCGCCTCGGACACATGCACACCTCCTCACGAACCGAGAACCAAATGCAACTGCTTCGTTCGAGGTTTCACCGTCCGAGAACGCGATACCAGGGCACTCGGTAGTCAACTCAGGCCGTATGGCCTCACTGATCGAAACAGTGTCCGCCTGCCGTGCAACTAGTGACATTCGGCCATGTATGCAATCGACACCGCGACGCAAAGCTGGACGAAGACCGGACATGCCTGCAGGTCCGCCCGCCCGCACGACGGTGCTCGTCTGGCCCCCTGCCCCGCACAGAATCGAGAATCACCGTGAGCGCCACCATCGTCGTCGTCGTGGTTGCGACAATCCTGTTCCTGATTTTCGCAATGGCAATACGAATCGTCACACAGTACGAGCGCGGTGTTCATTTCCGGCTGGGGCGGATCATCGCGGTACGCAATCCCGGTCTGACACTCATCATTCCCGCGGTCGACCGGATGACCAAGGTCTCGATGCGTATCGTCACGATGCCGATCCAGTCGCAGGGAATTATCACCCGCGACAACGTCAGCGTCGATATCGCGGCCGTCGCATATTTTCGCGTCATCGACGCGGAGAAATCCGTGGTGACCATCGAGAGCGTCAACTCTGCCATCGACCAGATCGCGCAAACCACTCTCCGAAACGTGGTAGGTCAGCATTCCCTCGACGAGGTTCTGTCGGAAACGGCCGTGATCAACACCAGCATCCGTCAGATACTCGATACCACGACACTCGACTGGGGCGTCGAGGTAACGCTGGTAGAACTCAAGGACATTCAGCTTCCGGAAAGCATGAAGCGAGCCATGGCGCGTGAAGCAGAGGCCGAACGAGAGAAGCGGGCAAAGATCATCGCAGCGGAAGGGGAAGCGCGAGCCGCCGCTGCGCTCGGCGAAGCATCGGACACAATGATGGACCACCCGTTGGCGCTACAACTGCGCAACCTGCAGACCCTCGCAGAGCTCGGCGTCGAGAAAAACACCACCGTGGTCTTCCCCGCACCCCTGATGAGCGCAATCGGCGAACTCGGTTCGTTTCTTCATCGGGAAAACGCATCTGCGGAGGATCTCTCCAGTCATGGTGCGAAGGAAAACGCCATGAAAGAGACAACTTTCAACGCAAGCTCCCTCAGCGCCAGCCGACCGTGATGCCTCCACTCCAGACCGGTCCAGGAGGCCGGCACCATGCGTAAAGATCTGATTCACACGGCGGGACGGCCCACTCGCTGGTGGAACCAAGCTCCCTGGTCTTCGAACCGACTCATGCGTCCGTCGGATCGTATCTGGTCCTCCTTGGTCATCGCCGCAGTCGCAATCGGGACTCTTGCGATACCTGTCGCAGCAGCAGTCGGCACGTCCGTCTACGCGTCCGGCCGAGCGCGAATCGAACAGCAACAGCACGTCAACAGCCAATGGAGTGGCACGGTGAGTCCCGACCCGGTTCCCGGGACAAAAGACATGGGAGCCGCGCGCAAGGTCGTGGCATGGACCATGAACGGAACTGCACGCACCGAACCATTGGTTGCTCACTTCAGCGCACGTCCCGGTGACACGATCGCCGTGTGGACGAATGCAACAGGCGATCAGGTTCCGCCTCCCCCTCAGACGTCGAGCACGGCTGTCGACGGAATCGCTGCTGCGATCACGTTGTATTGTGCGAGCGTTCTTGCTGTGCACGGAATGCTCACTGCCGCAAGAACACTGATCAGTTGGCGCAACGGTCGCGCCTGGGATGCAGAGTGGTCGGGGGCCTTCCCACCACACGCATGAAGTAACAAAAGTCCAAGTGGATTCGTCTGCGACTGGATTCGTCTGCGACGCAGATCAACTGCTACTCCCTTCCCTCTCCGATCGATCTGCGAGGACGAAATAGCTCTCTTCTTCCTGACGGAAATGCAACTTCAGCACCGCATAGAGACCGTAGAGACACGCGAGAAGGTCTCCGACCTGAGCATCGTCTACCGCTCCCAGCTTGTCCGCGGCCCTGACATGATTCTCGACCCGTCGGCAGAGTCTCTCGATCTCGGAGTGAGCGTCGGCCACCGCCGAGATGGAATCCGCGCCACCCAACGAACGCTCTAGTGCTGGATACAGTTTCGCCCCCTCGGCCCGCTCGTGCGGAAGAACCACCTCCTGGAGAAACCGATTGGTCTGATGAAGTCGCCGCATTGCCAACACACGGTCGTCACCCGAGAGAGCATCCGCAGCGACACGAATCGAATCGAGATCTGCGCGCATACGACGATGCTCCGTGGAGAATCCGCGAAGCATCCGCTCCAACTCAGGTTCGAGCTTCGGCACACTCGACCGTCCGTGCCCAAGCGCACGTAACGCGTTCAGTATCACTGCAACATCTATCAACTCCTGCAACAAGGCACCCACCGCCGGAGCCAGCAATCCGAACGCTGCAAAAGCCATCGCGACCACAGAAAGCCCGGTGCCGACAGTGGCACTCTGCACAGCAATTCGACGAGATCGCCGAGCAATATCCATTGCATCGGCTACCCGAGACAACCGGTCGGTCGTCAAGACGATGTCAGCCGCTTCAGACGATGCCGTCGCACCTCGTGCACCCATGGCGATACCGACCGATGCTGCGGCCAGCGCCGGCGCGTCGTTTATTCCGTCTCCCACCATGACGGTCACCGCGCGCTCGGATTCTTCGCGTACTCGCACGACCTTGTCGGCAGGTTCCTGTTCCGCATAAACCGCGTCCAGTCCGAGGACACATCCGACCTCGACTGCAGGTTCCGGACGGTCGCCAGTCAGCATCACGATCTTGCCGATGCCGGCCGATCGCAAGCGCCGTATCGTCCAAGGTGCGTCGTTGCGAATCGGATCGATCAGCAGTAGCGCCCCGCTGAGTTGATCGTCGATCCGCACCCACACCACGACCGCTCCGTCGAGCCTCGCGCGATTCTCCACTGATGCGGCCCAGCCGGGGCGGTCGATCGCGCCGGCGATTCTGCCGACTTCGACGACATGACCGTCGACCGTTGCGGTCACTCCATACCCTGGCCGTTCGGTCACAGATTCGGGTGTACTGAGTAACAAACCCTGCGCTCGCGCACTTCGAACGATGGACTCCGCCAAGATATGTGAGGACACTTGGTCTGCGGATGCAGCCAGGCGGAGAATTGAAGAGCTGTCGATATCCTCTCCGCAGACGATATCCGATTGTGTGGGTTTCCCTGTGGTCAAAGTCCCCGTCTTGTCGATAACGAGAGTCTTGACATTTCCGAGCCTCTCCAGTGCACCGCCGGAC
This sequence comes from Rhodococcus sp. T9N, assembly GCF_024436645.1. Lineage (NCBI taxonomy): Bacteria > Bacillati > Actinomycetota > Actinomycetes > Mycobacteriales > Nocardiaceae > Rhodococcus > Rhodococcus sp. T9N. Next base: position 14,289 of record NZ_JAMSKS010000008.1, read on the forward strand.
CTGACGATCACACCGATCCGCGATGCCCGTGAGAGACCGGAAACGATAGCAACGGGTGCAGCCAGCAAAAGCGGACACGGGGTCGCGACGACTAGTACGGCAACCGCACGTGTGGCAGAGCCACTCGACATCCACGCAAAGCCACTCACGAGCAGTGTCACGGGTATGAACCACGCCGCCACGCGGTCGGCCACACGCACGATCGGCGCACTGTCGGCGGCCGCTTCCTGGGCAAGCGAAACCACCGCCGCGTACGTGCTCGATCTGGCCGTCCGACTCGACTCGATTCGACAACCACCACCCGCATTCACCACGCCACTGCGAACCGGGTCGCCGATCGAGCGCTCCACCACTTTCGATTCACCCGTCAGAGCGGATTCGTCGAAGACTGCCGGTTCGCCGACAATCCATCCGTCCGTGGGTACGACGTCCCCGGAGCTGAGGAAGATTCGGTCGCCTGGCTCGATCTCGTCGACTGCCACCGTCCGAAGTTGGCCGCACTCTTCGCGTTGCGCGGTCCTCGGAACATGTTCACGAAGGGAACGAAGATCTCGCGCCGCTCGACGATTGGCCGCCGCATCGAGGGTTCGCCCGGTCGCCAGCATGACTGCAATCAACGCACCGGCCAGATACTCCCCTACCCAAATCGTTCCGAGCAGCGACAGAACTGCAATGACATCGACGCCCGCCCGTCCTCTGCGCAACCCGTCGACAACCCACCACCCTGCCGGCAGCAACGCCGCAATTGTGCCCAAGGCCCACATCCCGTCGGCAACGGCGCGCTGATCGAGTGACCAGGCGAGAACGCCACCGGCGAGCGCACACACAGTCGCGGCCAGGAGAAGGGACTCGGCTTTCGTTGTCAAGCGCTGGAACAGGTCTCGGATAGGCGACATGATTCCAGCGTCGTCATTGCCGCGCTGTGACCACTAGTGCCGTAATGCCCGACTAAGTCATCGCAATGCCCCGCGACGGCTGACCGCTGTTTCGTCCAGACTTGAAGGATCGAGGAATCGAGCGTCTCCGCGTGGGAACCGCTGCAGTACGAGGGGAGATCAGATGAGCATTCATGCTTCGTATCTCGACGTAAAGGAAACGACTACCGGGGTCGTCGTACTTGTAGGTGACCGCGCGTACAAGATCAAAAAGGCCATCTCCACGCCATTCCTCGACTTCAGCGAACCTTCACGACGAGAGGACGCTCTGCAACGTGAACTCACGTTGAATCAAAGGATCTGCGAGGGTGTCTACCGCGGAGTGACGCACGTGGTCGACCCGGTCGACCAGTCGAGCGAGCCGATTCTGGTGATGGTGCGTATGCCCGATGAGCGAAGACTGTCCGCGTTGGCTGCGACGAACCAGGATGTCGCACACGCATTGGACGAGATCGCAGCGGCAGTGTCGGACTTTCACAGGCGAGCAGCCAGGGGCGAGCGAATATCCGAACAAGGAACATCAACAGGCGTCGGACACCGATGGGTATCGAATCTTGCCGAATTGCGCCAATTGTGTTCGGGTCTCCTCCCGCCCTGCCGACTCGATCACCTCGAGGCGCTGTCTACGAGATACCTGTGTGGGCGTCGGTCCCTGTTCGATTCGAGAATCGCCGAAGGTTGCATCGTGGACGGCCACGGAGACCTTCTCGCGGACGATATTTTCGTACTGCCCGACGGACCCAAGATTCTCGACTGCCTCGACTTCGACGACCAACTCAGATTCGTCGATATTCTCGACGACAGCTGTTTCCTCGCCATGGACCTGGAGTTCCTCGGCTATGAGGATCTTGCGAGGGAGTTCCTTGCCTCGATCGTCACGAAATCGAAGGACCAGCCGCCGATTTCGTTGATCGACCATTACATTGCCTATCGCGCCACGGTTCGTGCCAAGGTCGACGCTCTGCGTCTGCAGCAAGGCGATTCGAATAGTCAGGCCGCGCTCGAACGGCACCTTGATCTTGCCGACAACCACCTGCGCAACGGCGAAGTTCGACTATGCCTGGTGGGCGGCTTTCCGGGAACCGGTAAAACGACATTATCCCTCGCTCTTGCCGCACACACCGGCGCTACAGTCATCTCCAGCGACCGCGTGCGGCGCGAGCTCGTCGATGCCGGCGCACTCCGCGGCTCCGCCGACGCCTATCAATCGGGACTGTATTCGCCCGACTCGGTTCACACCGTCTACAGCGAAATGCTCGATCGTGCCCGCGATCATCTCTCGATGGGTGAGTCGGTCGTACTCGATGCAACATGGGCTCGGTCTCGACACCGCAGGGAAGCCGAACTGTTATGCACCTCAACAGCGTCGACGTTGATCAGCCTGTCGACCAGCACACCGCTACCTGTCGCCGTTCAACGAATAGCAACGCGCACGAATACGCTTTCCGACGCCACGACGGCTACTGCAGCCGCCATCGCGCAAGGCCACGACCCTTGGCCCGAATCGACCGCGATCGATACCGACACATCCATCGACGTCAGCGCCGAGTCGGCCGTAGATGTCTGGCGCCGGTCAGTGAGTGTGGGTAAAGGTGTCAACTCGACACGGTGAGCACCTCTTCGAGTGGACGACGGCCTGTGCCCCCTGTCCGATGTTCCTCGATACGTGTTTCGCTCCCTGCGGCATCGATCACCGCGTCGGACGGTTCTCTCTCCAACCCGACACGAATCATCACCTGTGGATTCTGAAGTGTCTCGCCGGATCTCGAAGCAACATCTCGAACGATTTCCCGACTTGATTCCACTTCGGTCAAATGTGTCAGAGGGCAGGTCGCCAGGTGCGACGCGGTGGCATGTAACAGCAGCGAGGACATCGCCTGACCTGCGTTCAGCCAGTCGATCGGTGTGTCCGAAAACGTACTGATCAGTATCAATGCTGCATCGTCCCTCACTCCAGGCCCGATCCTCAGTTGGCCCGAAGGAAACGCTCGTGCAGACGCAGACTCGTGAATCGACAATGCATCCGGCAACGCACTGCGCGGAACACCGTCTGCTGTCGGAGCCGAGCGTATCCAACTCTCCAACTCGTTCCAGTACGCCGGATCGCTCTGATGCTGCTCTGCGGCCACTGTGGCCGCTCGGGCGAGCATGTCCCCGAACTGCGGTGACAAACTGATTGCCGACGCCCCGAAAACCGAGGCGTGCTGAGCAAGGCCGACCAGCGACCCGACGGGGGGTGCATCGAATGGCCGTCGGTCGGAGCGGCGGCGTTCCAACGATGCGAAGAGGCCCGCGTCGGCACTCATCGCCCGCGCTCGCCCTCTGAAGGTGATCACCGCGAGCAGGTCCGGTTGCCCACGGTCGGGAAAAGTCGCGACAATCGGCTCGATGAGGTTGTGTTCCAATGTAACTCGCAAATGATGCAAGGCGGCGCCACAGCTGATGATCAGCTGCCTGCCGGCAGAATCCTCCACCGGGATCGAGCGCAGCCGATCGACGCGGAGTTCAAGTTCACCGCGACGCAGTCGCCACGCCCACGGTTGGACGTTGTGAACAGACGGCGCCGCGCAGGCCCAACGGACAGCGTTGCTGATCGTCTCGGAATCCGCGCTCACGTAGCGCACCATGGTTCGATCACTCTCGTCGAAGTCGTCTGCTGTCGGACGAGCGGCAAACGTCTCTGTTGATCGTGCGCCTCGCCCCGCACTGTTCGCTACGGCCCTTTGTCAATCATCGAACTGTCGTGAGGCATCCTCGGTTCGTGCGGAGTACTTGAATTCACCGCCACGGAGTTGTTCCGTGATCTTGTCCGCCCACGCATCGATGTCGGCCCAGTCTCGAGCAGCCGAGTATCGACCGCCCATGATCTTGAAGACAATGCGCCGACCAGCAGCCAGTCTCCACGTGTCAACGCACCAGCGAACCGGCGATGGTCTCGCAAGTCCGCCGATTTGCGAAGTTTTGTCACCGTCCTCGGTTCAGACGCAGACTTTCTGATTCGACGAGTCAGTTGCGTAGACAGAAACGTCGATGTCTCGCCCCATGTCGCGACCGAGAAGGCCCTCACCGGTTGAGTCTTCACTGCCACCCTCCGTCGATCGACAATGACTGTGGCGGAGGGCAACCAATCCATGTCGTGAATGGCGCTTCCCAAGATCACAGCGTCGAACCATTCGTGCCCTGGGCTCTCGACCGCAGGAAACATCGTCACGTCAAATCCTGCAGCACCACACCGTTCTGCGATCCTTCCGGCCTTCCGGCTACACCTCGCGTCGATCCTTTGGCACTCGCGTACGCGATCAGAATCTTGGTCATCGTCACTCGTTCCCATCCGGAAGGGGAACCGACCAGACGAGAGTTGTACCACCTCCTGCGGAGGACTGTGCGTCAAAGGTCCCACCCAAGGCGAATGCTCGCTCGCACAGGTTCTTCAGCCCGCGCCGGTGCGCCCCTGATGGTAAGCCGATTCCGTCATCCTTGATCGTGACGGTCAAGGAATCGTCTACGTCTATGACGATCGCCGCGGTTGACGCGTGCGCGTGTCGGACCACATTGCTGAGCGCCTCTCGCACCACCGCCTCGGCTTGCTCGCCCAGAGTCGGATCGACGACCGACAGTGGACCCTTTATTTGGACGGTCACCCGCAAGTCGGTGTCAGCGCTCGTCTCGGCGACAACTTGGTTCAGGCGACTCCGTAGTGAGGGGGCGCCGTCCTCGGTCGCATGCAAGTCGAAGATGGCACGGCGAATGTCCTGAATGATGTCCTGCAAGTCGTCGATGGTCCCACTGAGCCTTTGATGTATTTCAGGAGCTCGCGCAAGCTGGAGCGTGCCTTGAACCGACAATCCGACAGCGAAGATTCGCTGAATTACGTGATCGTGAAGGTCACGCGCGATCCGATCACGGTCAGCAAGTATGTCGAGTTCCCGCATTCGACGTTGATTGTCTGCCAGCCGCAGTGCAACAGCCCCTTGATCGGCAAAGGCAGACATGGACGCCACCTGATCCGTACCGTACTGCTCCGTCCCGCGCAATTTCAATACCGCCAGGACTCCTCGAACCTCTTGTCCGTCTCGAAGTGGCAGCACGATCGCAGGTCCGTAGTCATGTCCCTCACCGAACCCCGGATCGAATTCCAATGACTCCGTCATGATCGGAAGTTTTTTCCGGTAGACCGCGCCCGATGTGGAGAAGTCCATCGGAATACCGTGTCCGACCAAAGCTTCGGAATCCAGTCCGCTCGCGACAGAGACCACCAACTCGGCGGTCTCTACGGCTGTCAGTTCAGGATCCGCAGGTACCGCCAGAAATGCGCAGTCAGATGAAGTGAGTGACAGCGACTTGTCTGCGATCAGTTGAAGAACTCCCCGTGTGTCGGCGCCGGCCAACAACGCTGTCGTTACCTCGCCGGTCGCGCGCAGCCATTCTTGTTTCATTTTCGTCAGGGCGTACAGCTGGGAGTTGTCGATCGCGATGCCGGCGGCCGATGCGAGCGCGAGAACGATCATCTCGTCGTGCGCGGTGAAAGCTCGCCCGTTCGTCTTCTCGGTGAGGTAGAGATTGCCGAACACCTGGCCACGAGTCTGTATCGGTACGCCGAGAAAGGTTTTCATCGGCGGATGATGGTCAGGGAAACCCACGGAGGCCTCATGTTCTGACAGATCATCCAACCGCAGTGGCTTCGGATCAGAAATCAGGGCGCCGAGCACACCGCGTCCGCGGGGGAGGTCACCGATCAGTTCCTGCCCGGTCTCGTCGATTCCTTCGTAGACGAATTGCTTCAGTTCCTCACTGTCGCCGACCACTCCGAGCGCACCGAACGTGGCATCGACCAACGCGATAGCGGATTTGACGATCGTGCGCAGGGTGGCATCCAAGTCGAGTCCCGCCGTGACCGCCAGTAGAGCTTCGAGCAGACCGTCGACATGTATGAGTTCATCGGACGGAAGGCCTAAGTCGTTCGGTACCGTTCCGGCATGAGCTTCAGAACCCGGCTCGGAGTGAGTCATGGCTGCGGAAGGTGCTCGTGCATCTTCGTTGCCAGTATCGCCGCTTGAGTTCTACGCTCGACTCCAAGTTTGCTCAACAAACGGGAAACGTAATTCTTCACGGTCTTCTCCGCCAAAAACATTCGCGCCGCAATCTGTCGATTCGTCAGGCCTTCACCAAGTAATCCCAGCAATACGCGCTCCTGCTGGCTCAGTTCCTCGAATGGGCCGTTCTTGTCAGCTGCATCGGTGCGCAATTTCGCCATCAACGCCGCAGCAGCTCTGTTGTCGAGCAACGATTTCCCCGCGCCGACATCTCGCACCGCCCTGGCCAAGTCCAGTCCCTTGATGTCCTTGACCACGTAGCCACTGGCACCGGCCAGAATCGCATCGAGCATCGCCTGATCGTCTTCGAACGAGGTGAGGATGAGGCACCGCAGTGCAGGCAACTTCGACAACAACTCGCGACACAGTTCGATCCCGTTTCCATCCGGAAGCCGAACATCGAGAACAGCCACGTCTGGTTTCAGAGCAGGTATTCGTGCCATCGCGTGGGCATAATTCGACGCCTCCCCTACTACCCTCAGGCCCGGGTCTCCCTCGAGTAACTCCACGAGGCCACGGCGCACAACCTCGTGATCGTCTACCAGAAATACGTCGGTCATGTGATCATCCGTCCTCACCTCACGCAGCACGCACTCAACGACTACCCATAGCCCGACGAACGAATCAGCGAACGCGGACGTCACTGCACCCAAAGGGTGTTGCCCGACAAGTTCGTCACGTCACGGTAAGGACCTCGGACATCGACCTACGAGTAGTCATGACGGGTGGAGTGCCGCCAGGCGCACGCCCGATACGAACCAGCATCTGAGGAACGCCGACTTCCGGCACCAACCGGTTGAGCAGAGCACGACTGCCAGGCACTTCGGTCATATGTGACAGCGGGCACGTCGCCGCGCCCCGAACCGTCGCTTCGAGCAGTATCGACGAGAGCACCTGACCACACCGCAGCCAGTCGCGCCGGCTGTCAGTGGTTGTGCCAATTGCCACTACCGTCGATTCGTCGATTGCACCTTGGTCCCCCATCGCAGCATTACGGCGCGCGGGAAAAGTCCGGGCGATGGGGACGCTGCCACCACCGGAAACAAGCGAAGTCTCCGGAATTCCACCCGAGGACATGGAATGCCCAGCCCACCAATGCAACTCCGCTTGATACTCGGAGTCGTATCGGCGAGCAGCGGCCGACGCTTGGGTTGCGCGAAGCAGACCGGCTCGTTGCTCCGAGCCCAGTACCGTTACGCCGACGTCAAGTTTGCGACCCACTTCCGCCACAGAGTCGGTCAGCTCGTCGATTGCGTCGAACATCCCGAAAGCGCGGCGGTCGGTGCGCCGCCGACGTATCGCGGCGAGCATGTCGAAGTCGTGCGAGCGCGGCCGCGCATCGTGCCGAAACTCTACCGTGGCAAATAGATTCGGGGAGACTCCGCGGTCTTCGTAGTGAATGTCGACACTCCAACGTAGCCCCAGCAGGCCCACTCGGAGGTGATCGAGTGCGGCGCCGCAACTGATATGCAGTTGCCGTCCGGTCGGGTCAGCTGCCCGGAGAAGTCTACGGTGATCGCCGAACAGCTGTAACCGCCCGTCGGCGTACGTCCACCGCCACGGTTGGCTGTTGTGCAAGGACGGCGCCCGACACGCGAGATCGACGGCGAGCTGTACGACACTCGAATCCGGTTTGGTGAGGTTCATGTCTCCTCCGATCTCAGCGGCCCGAAGTCCCACGTGCCGCTCTCAGTAGAAGCGTCGCAGGGTCGTCCGCTCCGCATAAGTGCCAATGGTCACCGCAACGCCGACCCTGTGAAGGTCGGCCCAATCCGACTGGTGACACCGAAAATGACTTTCTCCTCTGCCATAGGCAGCCTCGGTCACGAAGGATTCGGTCACGGCCAATTGACATCCGTTCCGACGAGAAGGAGATCAGTTGTGAAAAACAATCCACCCGTTGTTGTCGGGTATGACGGATCTTCGCAGTCACGGGACGCAGTGTGGTGGGGCGCTCACGAATCCGCCCTCCGAGCTGCACCCTTACTCCTGCTGACGACGATGTTCACTCCCACCACCTATGGCGTACCCATCGGGATGCCGGCCTTCTATTTCGACGAACAAGAAGCAGCCGCCAAAAAACGACTTGCCGAGGCCACCGAACTGGCGAAACAAGCGGTCGGCGAACGAACAGTCCAGATCGACGTCGAATTGGCTTCGGATCCACCCATACCGGTGCTCCGTGAAACTTCCAAAACTGCCCGGGTCATCGTCGTCGGAAGCCGCGGGCACGGCGAATACACCGGAGGTCTCCTGGGTTCGGTGAGTTCGTCGCTGGCAGTGCATTCACTGTGCCCGGTCGCCGTCGTCCGAGGACTCGGCGGCGACGAGGACGTCTCCTCTCGCCCCGTAGTAGTCGGGGTCGACGGCAGCGTACACAGCGAACCAGCCATCGCCACTGCCTTCGAGGAAGCGTCACTACGTGGCGTCGAGTTGGTCGCCGTCCACGCCTGGTCGGACGTAGTTCTCGAGGTTGTCTTCTCGAAGTTTCGGGAGGTCGATTGGCGAGCCCGCCAAGACACCGAACGTGCACTGCTCGCCGAGAGCCTGGCCGGATTCGGCGATCGTTACCCCGATGTGCCAGTAAATACTGTCGTAGTCAAGGACAAGCCGGGTCAAAATCTCGTCCACCACACCGAGCGGGCACAGTTGGTAGTTCTGGGACGCCGCGGCCGCGGCGGATTCAGCGGCATGCTTCTAGGGAGCACCTGTCGAGAAGTCCTCCACGACGCACACTGTCCGGTGTTGGTCGTCAACAGCCATCGATGATCGAGATGACACCCCGCACGCCCTCCGACGAGTGGATGATGTCGTGGCATGTCGACGCCCCCGGTTCGCTCGGGACGCATCCACTTGTCAGGCGACTGGTCCCCCGCCCGGAAATCGGCGCGAATGAACTACTGGTCCGTGTTCTCGCGTGCGGAGTGTGCCGCACCGACCTCCACGTCGCCGTAGGCGACCTTCCGGTTCACCGACGCAACGTCGTACCGGGTCACGAAGTTGTCGGGCTCGTCGAGGCGGTCGGGACGGCTGTCGACGCCTTCAAGCCCGGTAACCGTGTGGGGATTCCGTGGCTTCATTCGACGTGCGGTGTGTGTCGCTACTGCCTACGCGGCGCTGAGAACCTGTGCCCGAACTCCACCTATACCGGCTGGGATGTCAACGGTGGATTTGCCGAATATACTTCTATATCAGAAGCATTCGCACTCAAACTCCCGTCTGGGTATACGGACGACGAACTCGCACCGCTACTCTGTGCGGGAATCATCGGATTCCGTGCGCTCGAGCGTGCCGACCTGCCGGAAGGTGGGCGGCTGGGAGTTTACGGTTTCGGCGCAAGTGCACACCTTGCGACGCAGGTCGCACTTGCTCGAGGCGCACAGGTGCATGTGATGACGCGCAGCAAATCCGCGCGCGAACTGGCCCACGATCTCGGAGCCGCATCGGTGCAAGGTGCATACGACCATCCACCGGAACTGCTCGATTCGGCAATCCTTTTCGCGCCAGTCGGCGATCTCGTTCCCACTGCCCTCGAAGCACTGGACCGAGCCGGCGTCCTGTCAATCGCCGGAATACACCTCACGGATGTACCTGCACTGAACTACCAGAAGCACCTGTTCTACGAACGCGAGGTTCGATCGGTAACTTCGAACACCAGGCGAGATGCACAGGAGTTTCTCGAATTCGCGGACAATCATCACCTCCACGTCAGCACCATGCCCTATCCACTCAGCGGAGCGAATCGGGCACTGGAAGACTTGGCGGCAGATCGAGTCACGGGCGCAGCAGTGCTGGTGCCATGACTATCTGGCGCGCGGCGACCTCCGAACACGCGTCGGTGATCATTCGTAGACGCGTCTTTCGCGCTGTCTTGTTCGACATGGACGGTGTCGTGACCGACACCCGACATACCCATCGAGCCGCCTGGGGGCGCCTGTTTCACGAATTGAGCGCGCACGACGACGTCGGCGATGTGGAACTCGACGACGAGGACTATCGAGAATTCATCGACGGCAAAGAAAGACAGAAGGGCCTCCGGTCATACCTCGAATCGCGGAAAATCGAACTTCCCCTGGGGCATCCCGACGATCCTCCCGATGCCACTACCGTCAATAATCTCCTCGAGCGCAAAAACCGATTCTTCCTCGCGGAACTCGAACGAGAAGGAGTCGGGGTGATCGCCCCGACCGTGAGGTGGGTTCAGCAACTACGCGCCGCCGGCGTACTCACTGCTGTGGTGTCGGCAAGCAAAAACGCGCGACGAGTACTCGAGATCGCCTGTGTCTCTGACTATTTCGACATCCGACTCGACGGCGCCGACATTGCACTACTCGGGTTGGACGGCAAGCCGGATCCAGACACCTATCTGGAAACCGCACGAAGACTGTCGATCCCGCCAGCCGAATGCGTCGTCGTCGAAGACTCGATCGCTGGAATCCGCGCCGCCCGATCCGGTGGATTCGGTCTGCGAATCGGTCTTGGTCCAAGCGAAAATCTCGACTCTCTCACCGAGAACGGCGCCGACCTCGCCGTCACCACCATCGGCGAGGTCGCCTTCCACTTCGTCACGGCCACAACGCGCGAAGGCGATAACCACGATCCTGGATGCCGACTCTGTATATCAGGAAATGAGCCCAACTCCACACTCGAATATCGCGGGATCGACCCGAGCGCCACTGGCCTACGCGAGACCATGTCGACCATGGGAAATGGCTACTTTGCCACGAGAGGCGCATTGTCTGAGTCCCACGACGACGGCCTCCACTATCCCGGCACATATGTCGCGGGGTGCTACAACCGACTCACCTCGGATATGGACGGACACTTACGCGAGGACGAAAGCGCGGTCAATCTGCCGGACTGGACGACATTTACCGTCACAGGACCTGACGGAGAACTGCTCCAATCCCAATCAACGCTTGTCACGCACCACCACGAAGCAGTCGATCTCGAGCACGGAATCTGTTCCAGAGAAAGTGTATTCCGCGATACGCGCGGTCGCGTCACTCGAATTCGACAACGCCGGATCGTATCGATGGACGATCCACACGTAGCCGCGATCACCATGACCGTCGCAGCCGAAAACTGGGATGGAACAATCGACATCAGATCCGGCATCACCACCGACGTAGTCAACAACAATGTTCCGGACTATTCGAAACTGGCCAAAAAACACCTCGAAGTCCTCGCTTTGGACACCGTCGACGACCAATGCATTTCCGCAACGGTCCAAACCACTAACTCCCACATTCGAATCACCCAAGCCGAGCGTCTCCGCCTAGCCGACATCGACGGATCAATCACGCAACACCACCGCCACGTGAACACAGACCACACTGGAATCGTGCAGGTCATCCGCTGCCGAATCACCGTCGCCAAACCCGTCACCATCGAGAAGACGTCGGCGCTCTTCACCTCCCGCGATAAATCAACTCTCGACCCGAAGTCCGCCGCGTGGCAACGAGTCCAGGAAGCAGAGAACCACGACGCACTGTTTCGACGCCACTGCGCCGCTTGGGACGGACTCTGGCACCAATTCGCCATTACCCTCGCTACAGAAGACTCCTCTGCTCTGGCGACGAACGTACTACTCCTTCACGTACTTCAGACACTGTCGACCCACACAACAGATCTCGACGTCGGAGTTCCCGCACGAGGACTCCATGGCGAGGCATACCGCGGTCACGTCTTCTGGGACGAATTGTTCGTTATGCCAATCCTGACGCGCCGCCTTCCGGAGTTGACATCGTCCTTGCTGCTCTATCGGTGCAGACGATTGGCCCAGGCGCACCGAAACGCCCGAGGCCTGAATCTGCGCGGCGCTCTCTTTCCCTGGCAAAGCGGCAGCGACGGTCGAGAAGAAACACCTCCCTTCCTCTTCAACCCCAGGTCTGCCCACTGGATGCCCGATCACTCTCGTCGCCAGTACCACGTCAACCTCGCAATCGCCCACAATGTCTGGCGATATTGGCAAACGACAACCGATCTGGAATTTCTCGCTCGCCACGGGGTCGATCTACTCATCGAGAATGCGCGATTTTGGATGGCAAAGTCCGAATACGACGCGAGCAACGACAGATACGATATCCGCGGTGTCATGGGCCCAGATGAATTCCATGACGGCTATCCCGACCGCCCCGGCACCGGGATCGACAACAACGCATACGTGAACGTCATGACGGAATGGTCGCTCATACGTGCGGTCGAGGCGGTTCGGGTACTCCGCAATGACAACCGATACTTCCCTGGGCGCCTCGATGTGAGCGACAAGGAGTTGGTGTCGTGGGACCGACTGAGCAGGCGACTGCGCCTGACTTTCCTCGATAACGGCCTGATCAGTCAATTCGAGGGTTTCGGCGCGTTGACCGAGCTGGATTGGGCCGACTACCGGTCACGATACGGGGACATCGGGCGCCTGGATCTCATACTCGAGGCAGAGGGAGACTCGCCGATCCACTACAAGGCCTCGAAACAGGCAGACATCCTCATGTTGCTCTACGTCTTCACCGCGGAGGAACTGACCGAGTTGATCACACGATTGGGGTACGAGTTCGATCCCTCCGTGATCCCGGAGATGATCGATTACTACCTCGAGCGCACGACGCACGGTTCGACACTGAGCCGAATTTCCCACACATGGGTCCTTGTGCGAGGCAACCGATCACAGTCGTGGGCCATGCTCCGCGATGCCCTGGCCGCGGATCTGTCCGACGCCCGGAGCGGAAGTACCAGGGAAGGAATCCATCTCGGCGCGATGGCGGGCGCGATCGATATTCTCGAACGCTGCTACACAGGGCTCGACTTCCGGGACGATATTCTGCGGCTGCATCCGCAATTACCCCTCGAGCTGCCTGAACTTGCCTTCACGATCTGTTACCGTGGCCACCGTCTTCGAATCCAGTGCACCCATTCGGATGTGACAGTGGCATCGGAGACAAAAGATATCCCACCGATCGAGCTTTCGATCCACGACACCAGCTACACCCTTGCTGCAGGCTCCTCGGTCACCGTGAGTTCGGATAAGTAGGAGGTCCGGACAGCTAGGGGTCCGAACAGCGGGGCAGTCAGGAGGCGTCGATCGACGGCCCCAGGGCGAACCCGGCGTCGGATAGATCCGCATACGCAGGCTCGCCGTGGGAACCGTCATCGCGAACCTCGACATACCTGGCCGAATACGCTCTCGGGTCAGCAGCGCTGCCCGTGACAGGCGTCCTCTCGAGCACGACAGCGCCAGGCCATCGCGCATGTACCGCAGCCACCAGGGCGCTGCCGTCGACGGTCGCCGTCGACAGTGGTCCACCTTCACCAACGATCACCACGCGCCGACCGTCTGTCAGCATCCATACCCCGACCGGGAACGATCTGACTGTGCTCCCTTCCCCTGAGACCGTCACCGTATCCCCGGCCTCGCTCACCAAACTCGCAGTTTTCGGTTGATTCATTCCCGGGCCTCCTGAGCAGCCGTACCGGTCGAGTCGCTACCTGCCGTCGACGCTAGCCCACAACAACCACCACCACAGGTGTCGGCGGCACACGGATCAGAAGGCCGAAAGACCCTTTTTCGTGCACCTCGCGGCCCTGACCAGGAAGTCCTGACCCCGGCACAATTCGAATCACGATCACCCGAGCACGGCGAGTGCACGTGAGCAATCGCCCTGTTGATTCCCGAGCGGAGCATTGGATGAAGACACTGGTCACGGCCGCAAGCCGCCACGGTTCGACAAGCGAAATCGCAGATTTTCTCGCAAAATCCCTACGAGAGAGCGGAATGGACGCCGACCGCCGCCAGCCTGACGACGTTCTCGAACTCACCGAGTACGACACGATAGTTCTCGGGAGCGCGATCTATATGGGGCACTGGATGAAGGACGCAGAGGAATTCACCAAACGCTTCTCGGATGCATTGCGGCTTCGCCAGGTTTGGCTGTTCTCCTCGGGACCGATCGGTTCCGGCGAATCCACGACCGGTGTTCCATCCGACATCGCCACCTTGATGGAGAAGACCGGTGCAGTCGAACACAAATCGTTCGCAGGCAAACTCGACCGCGAAGGATTGGGGTTCGGTGAACGAGTGGCCGTACGAGTCGTTCACGCGCCCGAAGGCGACTTCCGGGATTGGGCTTCGGTTCGCTCCTGGGCTGAGTCGATCCGCGAGGCAGCTCGCACCACACGGGATTTCGAATCAGAGGAAACGTCATGAACCGCGGAGCACCAATCGTGGTGGGTGTCGACGGGTCGGCGCCGGCGCTGTCCGCAGTTCGATGGGCGGCCCGAGAAGCCGTACTTCGCACTCGACCGCTCCACTTACTGTCCGTGATGCCTGACGACGCAGACACTTTCGGCGGTGCTGTCAAACTCGGTGCACCACGGTTTCCAGACCAACGAACTGTTGGTCGCGAACGACTCTCCACAGCTCGTTCCGAGGCGCTGCTGTCCGCAGCGACGCTGGGAGACAGAGAATTACAGATCGTCGACAAGCTGAGATTCGGAAACGGTGTAGAAGTACTCCTTGACGAATCCCGCACGGCTGCGATGCTTGTCGTCGGATCGCACGGGCTCAATCAATTCGCCGACGCGATACTCGGCTCCGTCAGCGCGGCAGTGGTTCTCCATTCGAACGTGCCTGTCGCAGTCATCCGAAACGTCCCGAATTCGAAACAGCCGCAGATGAGCGGCCCGATAGTGGTGGGTATCGACGGGACAGAGAACAGCGAACCCGCGATTGCCGAAGCGTTCGAGGCCGCTTCAATCCACGGAGTGGAGCTAACTGCAGTCCATGCCTGGAGCGACTCCGACCTTACAACCGTGTTTCGCTCCGATCCTGACGGTGTATCGCTGGACTGGGACACGATCTCAACCGCCGAGCATGCGGTCTTGGCGGAAAGGCTTGCGGGGTGGAGGCAGGAGTACCCCGACGTCGCCGTTCGATGTGTCGTCGTACGTGACAATCCTGCAAGGCAATTGGAAATCGAATCGAAATCGGCGCGACTCGTACTCGTGGGACGGCGAGGACGGGGCGGATTCTCGTCGATGCTACTCGGCTCGACGAGTCGCCGTCTCATGCACACAGCGTCCTGCCCGTTGCTGATCATGCCGTCCCCCACCCGCCAGAAGGACCAGAACACGTGACAACGCACCTCGAACCCCAATCACCACCGAAGTCGCCCTCGGACCGCAACCAATACTCCGCCACAGTCAATCGACTCGTCGCGGAGTTCAAGGGACTCATCTCGGCGGAATGCATCAACATCGTCGTGACAGGCTGCCTCGACGATCTGTCCTGGACAACGCCGCAAGCCCGACCTGAACTCAGCGAACGACTCGCGCGGCAACGCATCATCAGCTATCTCGACAGCAAGGCGGACAACTTCAACTGAGGGGCTACGCATGACCGACCACAACGGAAGAAGCGCTCTCATTTCCGGAGGAGCGAGCCAGGTCGGTGCGGCCATCGCCAAAGCCCTGTCCGAAGAAGGCTTCGGAGTCCTCATCGGCGACCTCCTCGAAGGAGAAGGAAACGCAACAGCATCGAAACTCGGTGACCGCGTGGCGTTCCAGCGTCTCGACGTGACACAACCGGAGAGTTGGGAATCCGCCATCGACACAGCCGAGTCAACTTTCGGACATCTGTCCGTCCTCGTCAACAATGCCGGAATCATCGAGTCGGGAAGCGTGCAACTACAACGCCCCACACAGTTCAAACATGTCCTCAATACCAACCTGTACGGGGCATGGCTCGGAATACACTGTGCTGCAAAGTCCCTGACAACCGCGGGCGGAGGTGCAATCGTGAACATCTCCTCCACAGCGGGTCTGACCGGATACCAGGGAATGGGTGCTTACGTTGCCAGCGAATGGGGCCTTCGAGGGCTTACTAAGGCGGCGGCCCTCGACCTGTGCGGCAACGACGTGCGAGTATGTTCCGTTCACCCCGGACCGATACAAGGCTCAGCGACAAATGATTTCGGCGGTTTGCCCTTCGTCGCCGATCAGCCTATCCCGCGTCTCGGAAGTCCGAACGAGATAGCATCGACAGTGCGCTTCATCGTCAGCGAAGCGACGTACACCACCGGCACAGAATTTGTCGTCGACGGTGGATACGCTGCGGGGAGACCGCGCTCGTGACCGAAAGAATGCCGAGGATGGTCGACCTGAACTGAACACGACCAGCGGCAAGCGCACAATGGTGAACCATGAGACGCAGGACCATGAGACTCGGAAACAAGAATCGGTGGCATCTGCATCCCGCAGTCCGTACGGGTTCGGAGCTGACCCGCGGAGAACGTGCGGCCGATGTGGTCCGCAACGGTATGGGGTCGTGGCCGTTCGTCTTCGTGTTCGTCGCGATCATGGGAATCTGGGCAGGGTTCAACGGCAATACCGGTTTCGATCCCTACCCGTTCATTCTGCTGAATCTATTTTTGTCGATGCTTGCCGGCATGCAGGGAGCAATTCTGTTGATCTCGGCGAAACGGGCGGATGCCATCAGTAGTGAAGTCGCGGTTCATACCCTCGACAACACCAATCAACTCCGACAGTTGATCGAGGCGAACACGGCACTGACCGAGACCGTCGCGGAACTCTCGCGGGGAATCCACAAACATGTCTGCACTCCGGAACACACCGCACGCTGACCGTCACGATCTCGTGTCCAGCGCGTGCAGCGGCGCATCCGGACTCCTCACGAGAGCATCTGCGGTTGCGGACAGAGTCTTGGCGAAGAGGGTGGCGGTCGCTGCGTCGAAGAGATCGGCGGAGTAGACGAGTGCCGCCTCGATCCCGGCGAGTTCACCGGTTTCGTCGAACACTTCGGCAAAGTGAAAATGAAGGTCACACTTGGCGATGTCGAGTGGCCGCGGCGTGACCTCGAAGGTAAGCCCGTCGGATTCGAGCACTGCGGCAGGGAAGTTCTCGAACGACATTGCCACCTGGAAGAACGGATGCAGCGACGCATGACGAGGAGGATCGAGATAGTCGACCAGTCGCTCGAACTGCACATCGCTGTGATCGTGCGCCAACAGTTCTACTCGGCGGCACTCGGCGACAAGAGAGTCGAAGTCCGCCGAAACGTCGACGTATGTGCGAAGCACGAGTGTGTTCACGAACATGCCCACGAGGTCGTCGAGTTTCGGATGGCCCCGGCCTGCGACCGGGCTACCGACGATGATGTCGTGGTCACCGGACAGAGCACTCAGTGTCGCCGCTAAGACGGCGTGAACGACGGTGAACAACCCGGTCTCGGCTCGCTTTGCAGACATACTCAGCCCGCGATGAGTCTCAGGATCGAGCAAGAATTCGACTCGCCCGGCCCCGAATGTCCACATCGAGGGTCGAGCGTGGTCGAGTGGCAGAGAAATCTCACTCGGTGCCCCGTCGAGAACCCTCGCCCAATGCTCGAGTTGACTGACAGCGAGGTCGGTAGGCGCCCCCTGCGCTCCCAGAATTTCCGTGCGCCACATGGCGTAGTCCGAGTACCGCACCGCGGTCTCCGGCCACGTCGGGTGCGTATTCCGCGCCCGAACCTCGTACGCGACGGACAAGTCGCGCGCGAGAATGGCGAGAGACCATCCATCTGCCGCAATGTGATGGACAACCGCCGCCAACAGATGATCGTCCCGACCGTATGCACACACGATCAAGCGAATGGGGATCTCGGAACGCACATCGAAACCCCGAGAGAGCGTCTGGTGAACGATCGATTCTGCATCGCTCGAATTCCCTTCGACCACTTGAAGTCCGCGCGGAATCCGGTCCGGATTCACCACTAGCGGGCGCGGCGAACCCGAGACATCCGGATACACGGTTCGAAGTGTTTCGTGCCTGACCATTACGTCCTGCACGGCCGAAGCCAACGCGTCGTGGTCGAGTCTGCCACGCACGCGAATTGTGAAGGGCAGGTTGTACAGAGCAGGCGAGGTGAGTTCTCGACCGATGTATTCCTGTGCAGGTGAGAGCAGCGGCGTCGAGGCGTCGCCGGCCTGTTCCAACGGTGGCACCCACCCGACGTGTTGGCCGAAGGAACTCGCGAGCGCGGCGGCGCTCGGCGAGTCGAACAGATCCCGAACACCGAGGTTGATGCCGAACTCAGCGTTGAGGCGGCCGATCACGCGAGTTGCAGACAATGAGTCTCCCCCGAGATCGAAAAACGAATCGCTGTGGCCGATCTCGCTGGCCCCGAGCACTCCCTCGAAGGTACGGATGATGCGGGCCTCGATCGGTGTTGCGACCCGTACCGCTTCTCTCCGCTCGAAGGTGGGAGCGGGGAGCGCGCCCCGATCGACTTTCCTGTTCGTGGTGAGCGGAACCGCGTCGATTCGAATCACGACGACCGGGATCATGTATTCCGGCAACTTCTGAGTCAGAAGGCGTTCGATACTCACGTCCGAGTCGAGCATTCCCGAATGCAGTTTCACGTAACTCACCAGCGCCGGCGAACCATTGGCCAGATCGCGGACCAACGTCGTGGCGAACTCCACCGACGGGTGGCCGTACAGGACGGAATCGATCTCACCGAGTTCGATTCGGCGCCCACGCACCTTCACCTGATCGTCTGTGCGACCGAGGAATTCGAGTTGGGCGTCGTCTGTCCATCGGACCCGATCGCCGCTTCGGAACATACGATGCCCCGCTGAAAGTGTGGACGCAACGAAACGCGCAGCCGTCTCACCCGCTCCACCCTCGTACCCTCTGGCCAAACCAGGCCCCGACAGGTAGAGCTCCCCCGCGGCCCCTGTGGACAACGGCTCGAGCGATGCGTCGAGAACCACCGCCTCGACTCCGTGCATGAGCCGCCCGAGTGTCACACGATCGTCGACGTTCAAGACGTCGGTGATGGTGACACTGCATGTCGCCTCGGTAGGGCCGTACGCGCTTCGAACACGCACGAACGGCGCCCACCGGCGCATCAGTTCGTGCGGTAATTTCTCGCCACCGACTATCAGGAATTTCAAGCCGGGCACCCGTTCCGGAGCCAATGTTGCGAGCGCCGAAGGTGTTACGAGTAGATGTGTCACGGCACGACGGCAGATGAGGTCTTCCAGCTCGAATCCACCAACGGTCTCGGGTGGGCAGATCACCGACGAGGCGAGGAACAGAGCGGGAGCGAGCATCTCTACGACAGAGGTGTCAAAACTGGTTGAAGCACAATGCATTACGACAGAGCGTGAATCGAGCTCGTATTTCTCGCGAATGTCGGTAGCCAAATTGGCCAGGCCACGGTGAGTGACCGACACCGCTTTGGGCCGGCCCGTGGAGCCGGAGGTGAAGATCATGTAAGCCCGATGATCGGCATGTGCGGGCTCGGGGTCGAAGGACGGCGCGAAAGCATCGGGGTCACAGTCCAAGAACAGCCACTCGAGGTCGTACGGCAACGAACGCCGCATCCCGAAAGTCGTGAGCCCGATCCTTGGTTTGCATACACCGAGCATGTCCACGACCCGTTCGGCGGGGTGGGCCGGATCGATCGGTACGTATGTGGCTCCTACACGCGCCACAGCCCACATTGCCAGGACCGATTCGATGGATCGCGGGATCGCCACGACGACAACATCATCGGGGCCCACATCGACGGACTTCAAATGCCGACTCCAGAGTCCCGCCATCCGATCGAGGTGCCCGTAGGTCCACGATCTGTCACCGTCGGTGATGGCAACCGAATCGACAGCCCGGTGCACTGCGGAACGCAGAAGAGAATCAAGACTTCTGGGCTCGATCGAAGGCTCGCCACGCGCCGGACTCGTGGCTCCCAGCTCGGCATCCGTCCACAGGGGCGGAGCAGGATGATCCGGCGGCGTGTCGACGAATACCTCGAGAAACCGAACGAATCGATCATGATGGGCAGAAAGTTCGGCAGAGCTGTACAGCGCACCGTTGGCCTCGAGATCGACGCGAATGTTCCCTGTGTAACCGGGGTAGACGTTCAGCGCGATATCGTCGATCGGTCCGGTCGTGAGTATCTCGACGTGACCTCGTACCGCGCCCAAGCTCAGGGCCCTGTCGAACAACATGACGTTGACGACCGGACCGAAAGATTGCACTCTTGACTGCCGTCGACCGTCAGTCAGAGCGGACATGTCCTCCCGGCGGTAACGTTGGTGCCGAAGTGCCTCGCTCAGTGCGCTCTCGACAACGCATACCGCCGAGGAGGGTGTCGATGCACCCACGCCGCGAAGTACCAGAGGAACCACGTTCGACATCGCGCCCGGCAACGATCTCGACGCAGCAGTCACTCGCCCGGACACCGGCAGAGACAAACACAGGTCGTCGACACCACACATCAGTGCCACGTATGACGCGAACGCCGATATCACCGTTGCTGCCGAGAGATCGGACAGTGGCACTGTGCCACTCGCTCGCAGCGTACTTCCCCGAAAAGTGCCCGTCGCGCTCGCTCCCAAGACCGGAGAGGAGGGAACTGACCGGAGTTTCTCGTGCCAGAATTCTCGATCGCGGACACAGCGCGGTGATTCTCGGTATCGGCTTTCCTGGCGGGCAACCGCCGCCACGCGATCCGACACAACCGAGTCGACCTGATCCGGCCTCACCGGACCAGCGGACAGATAGATCTCGGCGGTGCGGCGCATCAGAAGTGCAGCGGAGTAACCGTCGAGTGCGATGTGATGCGCACGGTAGTACCAGAACCAGCGATGAGGGCCGACCTGCAACAGATTGGCGACGGTGAGGGCAGTATCCGGAGCGAGAGTCGCCGTGCTCCACTCTCGATTCATCCACGTCATCGCTGCACGGACGGGATCGTCGTATCGACGGAAATCCAGCCTTCCGCCGACCAGTGTCAGATCAGGGTCTTCGTCCAATTCGGGCACTCCATCCGTCACACGCAGACGAAGGCCCGCAACGCCGAACTCACGGTGCGCGGCGACTGTCGATGATTCCAGCCGAGATGCGTCCAGCTCACCGTTCAGATCAACGAACTGAGCTATGACAAACGGCGACGCCGGTTCAAGGGACTGAGCGAACCACAACGAGCGTTGTGCAGCTGTCAACGGCGTCATCGTCTCGCTCGGATCACGACGATCTCCTCAGTGACCTGGTCAGGGTCGATGACGCCGATCGACTCCAGGTATCGCCTGCGCGACAGCAAGACCGGGCCGAAAGGAATCGAGGTCCTCGAGACCACCGATGCATCGAGTTCGTTGTCGGCGAACAGTTCGACGGTGCGATCGATGCCGCTGAGTGCGGACTGGATCAGCAATATCGTGCCCTCCTTCTGCAGAACACCCGGTGCCGTCGCACATATGCGATCGAGCAACAGGCGTCCGTCGTTGCCTCCGTCCCAACTACGAGCACGGCCGGTGCGCGGCGCACGGTCGTCCACGGAAGGAACATAAGGCGGGTTCGAGACGACGAGGTCGAATCGACGACCGTGAAACGGGGTCAGGAGATCTCCGTGACGGGCGTGGATTCTGTGACCGCGGAGTCGCCCGTTCATCCAGGTGCACACCGCGGCACGTCGTGAGATATCCACGGCGAAAACCGTTCCCGCCCCAGCCTTGGCCGCACACACACTCAGCGCACCACTACCGGAGCACAGATCGAGAACCTGAGAAGACGCATCCAACTTCTCGGCGCGTACTGCGTCGGAAATAAGACGAGTATCGCACTGAGGCGAATAGACACCGGGAAATCGAATCATCACACTGCGCTCCTGCCGTGGACTTACTCGGTGGATGTCTACGACTGCTCCTGCCAGACTGCCTTCGCTCCGCTCTCACCGATGCGATAGACCTGAACCATCGAACCCACTGCCGCGACAACTGCGATCGCCGCTATCGCGACTGTCACGACTCGGAGAAGCGTCGAACTGTCGGACAGTGAAGTTCGTGCGCCTCGCCACTCGGTGAATCTATCGGTATGCAGGACCCACCATGTCGCCGCGAACACGAACACCGCGATGGACCAGATCAGAAGTTGATCACCGAGTTCGGCGTGAATCTCGATCAACTCGCTGTGAGGCGAATTGTGTTCGAGCCATTCACCTGCATCGGTGGTGATCGGTACGAGTATCAACGTGACGAGGGCGATGGCCGGTGGAAAGATCCCGAGCCTGCGCCGAGCACTCGGCCACAGAACGGAGCAGAGAACCAGAACCGCCGAGAGCGGAACCAACACGACAACGAAATGAACGAGGAGTGGGTGAGCGGGTAATCCGCCGATCGTGGTCAGGCCCATGTCGATCAACGTAGGCAGGATTTCTTGGAGAGTTCTGGGGACCCTGCTCGAACGTGCTCGGTGTCAACGAGCTACCGGCAGCACAATCTCGAAGGACGAGCCGACATCCGGTGTCGATTCGACGAAGACTTTCCCTCGGTGCGCGTGCGCGATCTCGCGAACCAAGGACAATCCGATGCCATATCGCCGGCTACCGGCGGGTTGAGTCGGGCCATGTGAGAATCGGTCGAACAGAATCGGAACCGCTTCAGATTCGATTCCGATTCCCGTATCGCTCACGCGGATTCTGACGTGGTCGCGATCTCGCTCGACGCGGAGAAGGACGTGGCCTCCTGGACGCTCGTGAGCAAGCGCATTGTCAACGAGCGCGAGAACCGCTCGGCGCAAAGCCGATTCGATCCCCAAGACCACTGGCTCTCCAGTTCCGGCCTTGCTCACGTCGACAGAGACGCCAGATTTCTGAGCATGATCGGCCACACTGTCACGGACCTTCTCACACACTGCCGCCATGTCCACTCGATTCCGGGGTTGTCCGCTGTCGTCCATCGATGCGGCCATCAACAGGTCCTCGATGACTTCGCCGAGGGCCCGAGTGTCGTCCACCAACCCGTTGAGCTGCGAAACAAGCTCAGAAGACTCGAGAGAGTCTCCGCGTCGAGCCAAAAGTTGTGCACGAGTGTGTAGTACGGTCAACGGCGCACGTAGTTCGTGCGATGCATCGGCGACAAAACGACGTTGCAACTCGAGCGCCTGTGTCAGTGGCTGAATCGCACGTCGGGACAACAACACCACTACGCCCACAGATGCGGCAATTCCGGTGAGTTCGGCAAATCCGAGTGCAAGAAGTAATCGCTGCCTTCCTGATTCATAGGGCTCGAGTGCCGCGATCACGACAACGCGACCTTCCGCACCGTCGGAGACGAGGGCCCTGAAGTTGCTGTCACCATCGGTGAAATCCGAATACCCAGCGGGCGCATCCAAGAGTTCCGCGGTACCGGTGGGGGCATGCGCGCTCACGGTCTCCACCCCATCATCGGAACGAAAGGCCAGCGACATACCGGGCGGCGGATCGTCCGCATCGTCTGCTGTGGCTGCAACCTCGGTCAGTGCAGAACGAATCTGACGATCCTGTGCCCGCGCATACCCCGCGTAGGACACCGCTCCGACGATCAGCAACACGGCACCGAGAGCAATGGCGGCTTGGACCGCAGCTGAACGTCCGGCTCGCCGTAGACGCACCTCGTCACCGAACCCGATCCCAGACGACTGCCTGTCCTTGTTTTTGCTGCGGACAATCATGATCCGAGCCGGTATCCGAGTCCGTGGACGGTGGCTACGACGTCCCTGCCCAGTTTCCGCCTGAGATAGTGGACATAAGTGTCAACGGTGCCTGGAGTATCGGCACTTCCGAAGACACGCCCCAGAAGCTGAGTCCGAGAAAAAACCTGCCCAGGCGATGCGCACAGAAACCCGAGCAGTTCGCTCTCGCGTTCGGACAACGAGGTCACCGATCCGGACTCGGTGTCGGTAGCCGTCCGGTTCACTCGATCGATTTCCCACCTTCCAACCACGATCGGCACTATGGACGTTCGGCGACGCAACAGCGCACGCATTCGAGCCAACAACTCGGGAATCTCGAAGGGCTTGACCAAGTAGTCCTCGGCACCGGCATCGAGTCCCTCCACTCGATCGGCAACGGAACCGCGAGCAGTGAGGATCAACGACGGTACTGAGCAATCCCTCGCCCGGAGGGTTCTGAGCAATTCCACACCGTCGATGACCGGCACTCCACGATCGAAAACGAAAGCATCGTAGCTGCGGGTCAACGCCAGATGCAGACCGATTTGTCCGTCGTGCGCCACGTCGACCTCGTGCCCTTCCTCCTCGAAGAGGTCCGCAAGCAGGCCCGCCAATTGCCGGTCGTCCTCGACAAGAAGAATTCGTGGTTTCGCGCCCATGCCTGCGAGCCTGCCACGTCCGTTCTGAGAACTCTCCAAGATTGCACCGCGATCGTGGAACTCGGAACTCTCCGACGGCACGACCGATTCCCCGCAGCTTCACAGCAGACGTGCAGCCCCGGACAAGCACCTCGGCCGATTGTTGAGTTCTCAATCGAACCTTCGAGAGCAGGCATCAGATGGATACACCGGAAGACGGATTTCGACGCACCCGAATCGTCACCGGGGCCCTCGTGGCATTCGGAGTCGTGGGCGTTGTCGGCGGAACAGTACTTGCCTATTCGGATACGCAGGCCACGCCGATCACAGCGACCACAGACGAAACCAAGCAATCGAGCAGTGCACCTGGCGGCAATTCGACTCCGAACTCGCAATCGAAAACTACCTCAACCGCGGCGGCACCGAAGACCTCGAGCGGAAGTTCTACTCCCCACGCTCGATCGGCCGGATCGTGACCACCTCCCTGAGCGTCGCGAGTTCCATGTGGAGGGTGTGGGGCCTCGAAGCCACGGTCGTGGTGACAAAACCCGAGGCGATTCCATCTGCCAGGTCGATAATCGACGAGCGCCTTCTCGAAATAGAATTGGCATGCAGTCGATTTCGTGACGATTCAGAGATTCGAGCTCTCGAAAAGTCGACAGGCCTACCGGTCGAAGTGAGTAGCACGCTTGCCCGGCTGATCCAGACAGCACTCGATGGCGCCGAGTGCACGGACGGCGCCGTCGACCCGACCATCGGCGCAGCGCTCGTCGCGCTCGGATACGACCGCGATTTCGCGCAGATCGAAGGCAGGGACGTGCCGATCAAGACATCGTTCGTCTCTACTCCGCAGTGGACCTCGGTCAAACTCGACGGACAAAAGGTCACAGTTCCCTCGGGCGTCCAACTCGACCTCGGGGCAACGGCAAAGGCCCTCGCAGCAGACGAATGTGCGCACGCCGTCAGCATGTCACTCGACTGCGGTGTCCTGGTGTGCCTCGGCGGAGACATCGCTACCGCCGGACCGGCGCCGGACGGTGGGTGGATCGTTCTCGTCCAAGACGGCGACGACGCCCCGGCCGATACGGTCGCCATTCCAGGCGGGACAGCCATCGCTACATCCAGCACCAGGAAGCGTCGATGGTCGCAAAACGGTAGACACGTGCACCACATCGTCGATCCGCGGAGTGGCACCAGCGTTGATGCCGCATGGCAGACGGTCACCGTCGGCGCGGACAGTTGTGTGTCGGCAAACCTCGCGAGCACCGCATGCATCGTCCGAGGTTTCGAAGGTGCGCGGGACCTCATGAACACGGGCCTACCGGTGCGACTGGTGGACCGTGCAGGTGAGATCCGCCTACTGAACGGATGGCCGACGGAAGATGCGGTCGCCACCGGCAGACGGGAACCCTAGTCGTGGACGAAGCACTGTGGGCATTGGGTCGAGGGACAGGTATCACCGCTCTCGTGTTCATGACGATGTCGATGGTTCTCGGAATCGTCACACGGTCTGGGAGAGCTCTAGCGGGACTACCTCGATTCGGCGTGCAGAACGTGCACAGGGACGCCGCCTTGATCGGGGTGATCCTCGTAGTCGTACACATGCTGGCACTGTTGGCCGATCCGTACGCACAACTGAAACTCGTCGACTTCGTCTTCCCCTTCCTGGGTAACTATCGTGCCTTCTGGCTCGGACTGGGCACCCTTGCGTTCGATGTTCTGTTAGCGGTGTCCTTGACAGGACTACTGCGAAATCGCCTAGGAAACAGAATTTTTCGCGTCGTTCATTGGAGCGCGTACGCTCTGTGGCCGATCGCGTTCGCGCACGGACTGGGAAACGGAACGGACTCAGGACACACGTGGTTTCTCGCCATCGCCATCGGATCGGCCGTCGCGGTGACCGGAGCAGTTCTCTGGCGACTCCGGACAGACTTCGTCGAATTCTCGACCCTGCGCCTCATGGAAAGGACGTGACGTGACAACCGAATCCACCTATGCGGGCCTTCTCGCCGCATGCTCACCCGATCTAGCCACCCACACGGCCCTCCACGGCCACAACCCACGCTCGTCGCCGGGTACCTTGAGCCGCCTACTCGCCGATGCCGGTCTCCACGGGAAAGGCGGGGCGGCATTTTCGACTGCGCGAAAACTCGATTCCGTAACTGGACGGCGTGTTGTGGTTATCGCAAACGGTAGCGAAGGCGAACCGCTCAGCGACAAGGATGCAGTTCTTCTCGAACGTGCGCCGCACCTCGTCCTCGACGGCTTACAACTCGTCGCACACGAGTGCGGAAGCGAAGAAACATATCTGTACGCAGGATCGCAACTGCTTCAATTCGTACGGAATGCGTTGAAAGAAAGAAGGACTGCCGGGCTGACCGAGCCTTTGGTCACACTCGTGGCTTCACCGAAGACATTCATCAGCGGCGAGACATCCGCGGTAGTCGGAACGATCGAAGGCCGAGCACCCATTCCTCGAGACCGCTCGGTACACAGCACCGTGGCCGGGCTGAACGGACGGCCCACAGTGGTTCACAATGTAGAGACACTGGCGCACATCGCTCTCATCGCCCGATACGGACCCGAGTGGTTCCGCACGCGAGGGCTGGGCGACGCGTCGGGGACGACCTTGATCACCCTGTCAGGCGATGTGACCGTGAGTGGTGTCGTCGAGATCCCGATGGGAATTCCATTGGATCAGTTGGTGACCCAGTATGCGCGTACTGATACTCCGTCTATCAGAGCAGTCCTCGTCGGCGGGTTTCACGGAGGTTGGATCGATGCGCAAGACTTGCCAACCACCACCATGACAACAACGGCTTTGGTGACGGTCGGTGCTTCGCTCGGCGCCGGAGTCATTCACGTACTGGGTCACGCAAGGTGTGGTCTGAAGACTTCGGCCGACATCGTTGAGTATCTCGCCGATCAAAGCGCTCGGCAGTGTGGACCGTGCATCAACGGAATGCCCCGACTGGCACGCGCGTTATCCGAGATTGCCTATCGCTCAGGGTCGGTCCATACCCAGGAGTCGATCCGATATCTGGCAGATCTGGTCGAGGGGCGTGGAGCATGCAAACATCCGGACGGGGCAGTGAGATTGGTGAGGAGCTCCCTTCACGTTTTCCAGCACGATCTCCGAATGCATGCCGCAGGAGCCTGCGAGGTCAACACACGGATGGGAGCGGCATCATGAGCACAAAATCGCCCAAAGTCCTACACATCGATTGGACTACATGTGAAGGTCGAGGACTGTGCACAGAATTGCTGCCGACCCTGCTGACGCGCGACGAATGGGGATATCCACTCCCACACGATCGCCGACGTGAGCCACACATTCCCGCCGAACTCGAAACGGATGCCCAACGCGCCGTCAAACTCTGTCCCAGAGCGTCATTGAGGGTTCTCTCGGGTCAGGATCGATGAAAATCTGTTTCCATGCACAGATCCCGACTCCGCAATCAGTCCATACTGTCGACATCGATCATCGACCGCCGAGCGGCAGCGCTCCCCCACCGACGGGGTAGGGAGGGAGCGTTCCCGCAAGTGTCGGTGTCAATGTGGTCGCAGACGGATCGGAACGACCGAGAGTGAATTTCCGAACTTCGGCACCACTTCCGTCGCTGCCGCTGACGAGGAGATCCGCGCCGGTGGTCGTGCTCGTCGTGGCTACTCCGACACCCGTCCCTGGACCGGCGAACGGATCGAAGGATGCAACTTCCCGAAACACCACGTCCGTCGAATGATGATCTGGGCTCTCCAGGTACATCTCGGGCGCACCGTCGAGCCTCGATCCACTCGAGAAGACGCGGACGGATCCTTCGCCTCCGAGCATGCCTGCCACTATCGACTTTGCTCCGCCCTCGGCGCCGGCCACCCAACCCGTCGACAGAGACACCCCGTCGCGGTAGTCCTGATCGAATGCCAAGAACTGTGATGTCGTTGCCGGACCAGCCGTATGACCTGCGTGTTCATCGGAGCCGCCCTGCGCAGCCGCCGTCGGTTCGTACAGGTCGTAGCGGAACGTCTTGATCAAGGGCTCCTCGCCCGCACCGGGTGCTGTCACGATGCTCGCTCGACCGGAGTGACTGTCAACCATTCCGGTTGCGAACGTGACTCCGCTACTCGATCCCGGGTACGGCGAGAACGAACCGAATTCTGTGGGTGCGGACCTCTTGTCCGCCGGAAGGTCGGTGGAGTAGATCTTGACCTGCGACTCCATCCCTGGGCCTGATGCAACGATGATGTTGTCTGCCAGTGCATTTCCGTCGATGTCGACACCGCCGACGTTCACTCCACCGCGGAAACCCACATCGAAGGGGGCGAATCTTGCCAACTCGTCGGTGAACGGCACGCCGCCGACTGCGTTGTACGCCACCACTTCCGGAGCCGAGCCTGCACCTGTTCCAGCGACCAGATCAAGCACCATGTCTCCGTTCACGTCCGCCATCGCAACACTCGGGGTGCCTTCGAACGACGGGAAGGGCGTCACAGCAGTGATCAGTTTGTCGCCGTTGGCATCGAATATCTGCACCTTGGCGGGCACGCCGGCCGAACCAGGTATCGCGACGGCATATGTCGATACCTCGGGAATCACGTTGACAGTCGCCATCAAACCGTTGTCCTCGTGGTTGAGTCGGTGGCAGTGAATCACAAAGGTTCCGGTGTACTCGGTGAACTTCGTTCGCAACGTCACTGACGCAGGCTCGAGAGCATTCTCATTCTCGTCAGTCACCGGAGCGGGCACGTTCACGTTGTCGATTCCCCAGGGCTGAACGCCCGTCGTGGTACCTGCGACGGGATCCACAACTTCCGTTACCTGGAAGTGGTTGACGTGAATATGCATCGGGTGTTCGTCGTTGTTGAGGTTCGTGATCTTCCATTCCTCAACGGAATTCAGTCGCGGTTGAATCAGCGGAATGTTGGGGAACGTGTTGTCGGCGAATTCGTAGGTGAAGGCCTTCGGATCGCTGTTGCTGGCCTTCTCGTTTCCGAACCCACCGGACACTGTGAGATTGCGGGTCACGTCGGGCGTCATCGCTGCGGTATCCACGAACGAGGTGTAGGTATCGAGCTTCTGTCCGAACTCGAAGGGAGTCGTCTTTCCTTCACCCTCGTCTGGCGTCGCACGGATCAACTGCTGAGTCGGGAACGTGAAGAATCCGTCCGCGTAACTGATCACCGACGGGTCGACGGTGACGGTTCCGAGTTCGGCGGGCGGATTGTCGGTACCGTTGTTGGTGTAGAGAATGCCTGGATTGCTCACCGGCTTTGCACCTTCGAGCGGTGGCATCTCCAGCACCAGATCGCCGGACTCCGGCATCGTCACTGCGATTGCGTATCGCGAGGCCGGCGGAATCACCAGCCTGGTTCCGTCCCCGTCCACGGGTGGCCTGACCTCGTCGAACGGGTTTCCGTCCTGCCCTACGATGGCGAACTTCGGATGGGCGCCGGTTGCGGTTTCCGTCAACGTGACCGGCATGTAGGCAAAGTCGCTGATGTTGGCAAGCACCCAGATCTCGGTCTGCCCCGGCTTCAGTTTCAGCGACGGCTGGAACTGACCGTTCACGGTGTACTGCACATCGCGTTGGTTGTCCGGCAGTGAAGGATCGGCCGGTACAGTCGTCGATTCACCCACGAAGCTCTGCAGATTGCCTGGAACGAATTGATTCTGTCCACGATGATTGGCCGGGGACAACGGTCCGGTGTACCAGTTGGTGAAATACTGCGCGCCCTCGGTGGTGTCCGAGAAATTCACCGGAGCAAGGCTCGGACGGTACGTCCCGTCGGCTAGTTCCGTACCGGCGGGTGGCGTCAACGTACTGACGAATTGGGGCCAGTTCGCGTCGTTGAGCTGTCGGCCCTTTCCTTTGCGGTCGAATACGAAGTTGTACTGCAGTGCCATATCGCGAATCGGAACGTCGTTTGCCGTCACGACAGGCAGATTGCCGTCCGGCCGGCCGATTTCCAGTAGCCCGGCCAGGCCCATGTACGTCTGCTGGGCGGTGAGGGTGTGCCGGTGACTGTGATACCAGTACAGACCGTTCGGCATCGTCCCCGGAATCGCGTAGTCGTACACGTTTCCCTGGCCGGCTGGAATGTTGAGCAACACGTTGTCCGCATTGCCGTCCGGACTCACGTGCACTCCGTGCGTGTGCAGATTCAGCGGAGCCGACGTCAGCGCCGGCGGATAGATCGGCACGCCCCCGCCCGCCGGTGTGAATGCCGGATCGTAGAAGTCCTGGATCGTGAGATCCTGCAAATCGTTGTCGTAATGAATGATCAATCGCTCTCCGGGATTGACGCGGAGAGTCGGCGCCGGATAGACGTCACTCGCCGAGGTCGATCCGTCCGACGCCGTACCGCGGATGACCTCGTACCCGAAGAGCAGAAAATTCGACACGGGCGCCGAAGCGGTATCGAGCGGAATCACTCCCTGATGAGCGGACAAGCGCACCTCGAGAACACCATCTCGGCTACTCAGTTTCACCGGCTCCCGATAGTCGACGGCGGTTCCGCCAGAGCCGTAATTGCCGCCCACCTCGGGCGCCGATTCAGCGGAGGTACACGCGGCCAACGCCATCGTCATGGACACCACAACTGCTGCGGCTAACGACTTTCGTCGCAGTGCGATCACTGGTTTCCCCGTTCCATGGTGGCGTGAGGTACGTCCGATCAGCGCTCACCAGCCTATCGAGAAAACATCGGCTGAACAGGATATTCACGACAAATCGCCCACCTAAGGCCTGCGTGAGTGCTGCACCTTGCAAGCAGTCTCAGCAAACCGATCAGAAATCGAGAAGCACAGCCACGGGACCCGCAATTACGTTGAAACACATGAACACACCACAGAAGTCCACTTCCGACCACACGTCGCCAATCCACACATCAGCAGGGAGCGCCCAGATGACCACCGCGAAATCCGTGATACTCGACGTTCCCGACCTCGCGGCAGCCGAAGCCTTCTACAACGCTCTCGGCGTCGGAGATCGAATCCAGCTACGCGAATCGAACGAACCGACAACAGGGTTTCGTGGGTACACCCTTTCGCTCGTCGTCTCCCAACCGAACATCGTCGACGCCTTCGTCGGCGCAGCACTCGCAGCCGGTGCCACCGCCTTGAAGCCTGTGAAGAAATCCCTCTGGGGATACGGCGGAGTCGTCCAGGCTCCAGACGGTTCGATCTGGAAGATCGCCACGTCGTCGAAGAAGAACGACGGGCCGGCCACCCGCACGATCGACAGCCTCGTGCTGCTGCTCGGCGCCGAAGACGTCAAGGCCAGCAAGCAGTTCTACCTCGACCGCGGACTCGAGGTGTCCAAGAGCTTCGGTCGCAAGTACGTCGAATTCACCAGTGCAGCAAACAATGTGACACTCGCACTGTATGGTCGCCGCGCTTTGGCAAAGGATGCCGGGGTTGCTCCGGAAGGCACCGGATCACACCGTCTGACCGTTGCCGGCACGTCTGAAACCTTCACAGACCCAGACGGTTTCGCCTGGGAAGCCGCCTGCGCTTGACATCAAGCACAGATCACCGGGAAGGCGGCCGGTATCAGACTTCGGAGTTGGCCGCGTCATGCGCCGGGTACGCATGCACCAAGGCAGTAGCGAGTTTGGGCACCGCGTGAGTGAGCGAATGCTCGGCGCTGTGTGCAATCGCATGAGCTTCGGCAAGTGTTGCCCGGGGATCGATGTCGAGTTCTGCATCGGCATGCAGTCGGTGTCCGATCCACCGCATCTTCAGATCACGAACACCGAGGACTCCAGGTTCGTGCATCAATGCATGCTCTGCGTCGTCCACCAACTCAGGTTCGACGCCGTCCATCAACCTCCGGAAGACGTCTCGCGCTGCAGTCCTGAGCACCGCCACGATGGCAACGGTGATGACAAGGCCGATGATCGGATCTGCCAACGGGAAACCCAGCGCAACTCCCCCCGCCCCCAGAAGGACTGCGAGCGAAGTGAATCCGTCGGTCCGAGCATGCAATCCATCGGCCACCAGGGCCGCTGAACCGATTTGCCTGCCGACCCTGATCCGATACAACGCCACCAATTCGTTTCCGATGAAACCGATCAAACCTGCCGCCGCTACCCAACCGAGGTGCTCGATCTCGACCGGGTTGATCAATCGCCTCACCGCCTCGACACCGGCGATCACTGCCGACAGTGCGATCATGGCGAGCACGAACAGTCCGGCCAAATCCTCCGCACGCCCGAAACCATAGGTATAGCGCCTGGTCGCAGCGCGCCGACCGAGCGCGAAGGCAATCCAGAGTGGGACTGCCGTGAGCGCGTCGGAGAAGTTGTGAATGGTGTCCGCCAGCAGCGCCACCGAACCCGAGATCGCCACGATCGCAACCTGAGCAACTGCGGTGACTCCGAGCGCGACAAGACTGATCTTGACCGCCCGGATGCCGATTGCGCTCGATTCCAATGCGTCGTCGACACTGTCGGCAGCGTCGTGACTGTGCGGCGAGAACACTTCGCGGACTGCCGATCGAAATCCCTTCGGCCCGTGGACATGGCGGTGGCCGTGGCCGTGGGACGTCTTGGGTTCGTGCGTCATGACGCACCTTCTTCTTGATCGGTCCGATCGACGTTCGCCGAGCGCTCCGGGTGTATCTCCCGAAGCTCACCTTCACTACGGTGATGCCCCGGCAACCCGGGTCCGGCATGCTCCGCATTGAAGACCGCATCCGTAACCAGTTGGCGCACATGGTCGTTCTCCAGGCGATAGAACACCGTCGTACCATCGCGGCGGGTTCGTACCAACCTTGCCATGCGCAATTTCGCCAGGTGCTGCGACACCGAGGGCGCCGGCTTGCCGACGCGTTCCGCCAGTTCGTTCACCGAGCACTCGCGGTCGACCAATGCCCACAAGACCTGCACACGGGTTGCGTCGGCCAGCATGCGGAACACCTCGACGACGAGGTCGACTTGATCATCGGGAAGCTTGCGGCGACAAACACCACTATCTGCGTTCATACGTAGATAGTAGATCATGCTGGACGCCGAAGATGACCTCTCGTCGATTCACCAGTTGTGCAAAGCTTGGCGGCAGAGCCCTTCGCCACTCGCAGACCGGGAGACAACGATGAGTACCGACGATTGGAACGCAGGAATCATTGCGGAATTTCGGGAGAACGAGGGCAAGGTAGGCGGCCCCTTCGAAGGTGCGCCCATGGTGTTGGTCCACCACACAGGACGCAAATCCGGACGCGATTTCGTGAGTCCCATGATGTATCTGGCAGACGAGCAGGATCCGAAGACCATCTACGTTTTTGCATCCAAGGCCGGTGCCCCGACCAATCCCGACTGGTACTACAACCTCGTTGCCACCGACCAGGCAGAGGTCGAGATCGGCACCGAAACATACCCGGTCTCCGTCAGCGAAGTAACCGGCGAGAAGCGTGACCGCATCTACGACGAGCAGGCCAGTCGATACCCGGGATTTGCCGAATACGCGGAGAAGACCGCTGGGATCCGCACAATCCCGGTGGTAGCCCTGACTCGCGCGTAAATCCTGGTAGCACCTCCCAGTCGTTTCCATTCGGAAACGGCTGGGATCGTTTGTACGGAATCAGGTCACTGAAGAGGCTTTCACCTCACCCTTCGCATGCCGTCCCAGCAGCACGTATCCTACCCAGGATCCGACAACCACTGTCGCCGCGAGCGCCTGTACAAGGCCTTCGATACTCGCCGGATAGAACACGCCGGTGATGTAGTGCGAGATGAATCCGGTGGACGGCAACTCCGCGATCCCGGCCATCCGGCGGGCCCAGTTCTCGAGATTGGTCAGCGGGCAGTCGTATCCGACCGCTATCGAACCGACTCCCCAGACGACTGCAAGAAGGTGGAAACCGATGGTACGACGCCACTTCCACGCCACGAACCCACCCAGCACCACATAGAGGACAAACCCGAAGTGAACGAACACCGTTACTACTTCGATGAGCCGATACACCATCGTCGTCTCCGCTCGTGGCGCGGAAGTCCCGCAACAACCAGACTAATCCGATGTTAGTCCTCGTAGAGGTGATCTACCCGGTGTATGCAGCGGTCGTGCGAGCAGCGGCGGCTGCAGCCGCATCCGGGTCGTCGCCCGATGCGATCGCAGCTTCGGCCCACAGTTCACTGCTTCCCGCGATGAATGCCTTGGCCTCGTCGCTCGCCGACCACTCGGGTGTCTCGAGTGGCGTCGCGATCCCCAGTTCCACGTGTCGAGCCAGCCCGAGCAGTCCCATGTCCCACCCGACGCCGACGGCACCTGGACCGTACTCGGCCCACCGATCCGGCTCCACGTCCGCGGCATGTTCGAAATCGAACAGAATTGCACGACGGCGCTCCTTGGTTCGGGAAAACTTCAGCTCAGTCGCTGCTGTAGATGTACCGCTACCTCTTCTCCAGCGGCGCTCTTGCCGATCGCCTTGCACAGCGCCACGCGCAGCGGAAGCCAGTGCGGTCCGTCGCCGGAGGGCATCAGCGTCGCCTCGAAGGGATGCTCACCATCGAGGGTTCCGAGCACCTTCACAGCGCGTCTGGTTCCCAGAAGTTCCGCCGAGGCGGGCACGGTCAAGAACGTTGCGAACGCACCGTCTTTCTCGATGGGAGCGGTGAACGAGTAATCGAGCGGTTGTGGAGTCTTGTCAGTGGCCATCTCGCGTCACTGCTCAGCAGCGAGCAGGACGTCGGTGTCGAAACACGTGTGAGTGCCGGTGTGGCAGGCGGCGCCCTCCTGATCGACGATCAGCAAGACGGAATCGCCGTCACAGTCGAGTCGCACCTCGTGGACGTACTGGGTGTGCCCCGACGTCTCACCCTTGACCCAGTACTGCTGCCGCGAGCGCGAATAGTACGTCCCCTTACGGGTTTCCAGTGTTCGCGCGAGCGCTTCGTCGTCCATCCACGCGACCATCAGCACATCACCGGTCGACTTCTCCTGCGCAACCGCGCTGAACAGTCCGGCGTCGTTTCGCTTCAGCTTCGCCGCGATTGCGGGATCAAGACTCATATGACGTTTATACCTTCCACCTGTGACTTCCGTGGAATTCCCCTGCACGGCCGCCCTAGAATGGAAGTTCCTTCGCTTCTCGCTCTGGAAGAAGATCCGACATGAACCATCAGCATCATGACGGTCCGCACCCGGAGTACATCTGCCATCTCGCGAACCCGAGTACCGATCGCGTCCGAACCCGCCACGTCGTTCTCGGCATCGGCCCAGGTGCTACCAGCAAGAATGTACTCAGCTACGCACTGACGCTTGCCGCCAAGGAGGATTCAGCCCTCCACGTCGTTCACTGCATCACGTCAGAGGACCTACCTGTCGAAACCGACTCACCAGAATTCGAAACGCGTCTGCACGACGAGATGGTGTCGCAACGCGAGCAGACAACCTCGGCACTTGCCTCGCACGCCGACACCTGGACGTACGACTGCACCTATGGAGACCCGGCCGGTGTCATTCTCGCAACCGCGGACAAATACGACGCATTTACCATCGTGATCGGATCTCCGCGAAAAGGCGCTGCCTCCGCGGTGAGCCGACTGATGCACATCTCGGTCACTTCCCGACTGAACCGGCAGAACCGTTATCCCGTGATATCGGTTCCGACCGGAGTCAGCTCGGCAAGATAGCCGAACGCGGGACAAGCCCGCCTAGATGATCGAATAGTCCTCGAGCGGAAAGCGTTTCGCTTCGACGAACGCATTCCGTGTAGACGTGGGCCGCAGAATCGCAGCCTCGCCGTGCTGATTGAAGTAATAGCTTCGTGCAGTCTGGCAACTACCGCCGTAGAAGACGGAGTCCGCCAGGTTCTCGGTCATCCGGTCGAGGAACTCGGCGTTGGCAGTTTCGGTGACCTCGAATGTTTCCGCGCCGCGCCGTTTCACCTCGCCGAGCAGTCGATCCATGTGCTGCATCTGGGATTCGATCGTCGTGAAGTAGGACAACCCGCTGTACGAGTACGGACTGGCGAGCGTGAGGAAGTTGGGGAAATACGGAACCGCGACCCCTTCGTAGGCCTGGAAACGGTTGTCGCGCCACCACTTACCGAGGTTTCGTCCCTCGCGACCGATAACCTCGATGGCTGGAAAGTTCACATCCCAGAGGTTGAATCCCGTTGCCAGCACCAAGGTGTCGATCTCGGTCTTGCGACCGTCGGCGGTGACGATTCCGTCGGCAGCGATGTGGTCGATCGGCGTCGTTTCGAGATGCACGTTGTCCTTGGTGAACGTACGGAAGTAGTTGTTGGAAAATGTGGGACGCTTGCACCCGAAGTCGTAGTCCGGTGTGAGTTGTTTGCGAAGGCTGGCGTCGCTGACCTGGGACCGCAGAAACGCACGTGATGCGGCCGCCGCACCCTTGTTCAACAGTTTGACCTGCTTGTAGTGAAGGACCGCGCTGACCATGATCATTTCTAGGATCGACGAACTGACAGCGCGGGCGATTCGCTGGGTGAGCGGAATACGCGAGAACAGCTTCTGCACTGCATTCGGAATGGAGACGTCGATCTTGGGAACCACCCAGATCGGGGTGCGTTGGTAGACGGTCAACTCTGCGGCCTGCCGCGCCACCTCGGGGATCAACTGCACAGCGGTGGCGCCGGTTCCGATGATTGCGGTCTTGGTGCCGGACAGATCGTAGGAATCGTCCCAGGCCGTGGTGTGGATGATCTTGCCGGCGAAGTCGTCGATACCGGAGATGTCGGGCCGATGCGGTTGCGAGAGGAAACCCGTCGCAGTCAGGAGGTACTTGGCAGTGATGTCCGGCGCGCCTTCGACGGATACGACCCAGTGCGAGGAATCCTCGTCCCAGCGGGCTCCGTTGACCACGGCACCGAACGTCATGTGCTTCCGCAGATCGTACTTGTCCGCGACGTGATCGGCGTACTTCTTCAGTTCCGCGCCCGGTGCGAAAAGCCTGGACCAGTTCGGATTGGGCTCGAACGAATACGAGTAGGTGACCGACGCGATGTCGACAGCCAGACCGGGATAGCGGTTGACGTGCCAGGTTCCACCCAGATCGTCCTCGCGCTCGAGGATCGCCAGGTTGTTCAGGCCCAGCCGCTTGAGTTGAATGGCCGCACCCATTCCGCCGAAGCCCGCCCCCACCACAACTGCGTCGTACTGCACTGCCATCGGAGAATCCCTCTCGTGAACTGCACATCAGAAAAACTGCACATCAGAAACTGACACGTCATTCCGTTATTGAGAACGGTATCATTCCTGATGTGACGAAGGCCATGACCAGAGCGGAACGAAAAAAGGCGGAATTGCGCCGCGAGATCATCGACGCATCATTCGAGTGCTTCGCGGAACGCGGCTACCACGCGACCGGAATTGCCGATATCGCAACAACTCTCGGAATCGGTCACGGGACCTTCTACCGGTACTTCGAGAACAAGCGCGACATCATCGACCACGTCATCGACGATCTGATCGCAAAGATCATCAGCGCACTCGCCGTCGAAAATGCCCCTGACGCAGCAAATACATTGGACGAGTACCGCGCCCAGGTCGGTCGCATCGCCGAAGCGCTCCCCCGCATCTTCTTCGACGACCCGCGCATTCCGCGGGTTCTGCTCTTCGAGACGACAGGCGTCGACGCCGATCTCACTGGCCGGATGCTCGATCTACTCGACCAGTCGGCATCCTTGACCGCGGCGTACCTGCATCACGGAGTCGAATGCGGCTATCTACGCGCCGACCTCGACGTCGACAACACTGCGCAGGCCGTCAACGGCATGATGCTGGCAAGTGCGATTCAAGGATTGCGAGCCGGTTCGTCCGTCGACTGCACGGCGTTGAACCAAGCCATCAGCCGCC
The DNA here is from genome assembly GCF_024436645.1 of Rhodococcus sp. T9N. Taxonomy (NCBI): domain Bacteria; kingdom Bacillati; phylum Actinomycetota; class Actinomycetes; order Mycobacteriales; family Nocardiaceae; genus Rhodococcus; species Rhodococcus sp. T9N. Next base: position 52,263 of record NZ_JAMSKS010000008.1, read on the forward strand.
TCATGTTCGACGGAATCCGCGCCGAGAACGCCTAGCGAACGACGATTCTCTCGGCACGCATCGCATCCTTGACCTCCGGGATGCTCAGATCGCCGAAGTGGAAGACACTTGCTGCGAGAACTGCGTCTGCGCCCGCTTCGACTGCAGGGGCAAAGTGCTCGACCAGGCCGGCACCGCCACTGGCGATCACCGGTACGTGGACTGCCGCCCGGACAGCGCGGATCATCAGAAGGTCGAAGCCCGCTTTGGTGCCGTCGGCATCCATCGAGTTGAGCAGGATCTCCCCCACTCCCAACTCTGCACCACGCTCGGCCCACTCGACAGCGTCGATCCCGGTGCCGCGCTTGCCCCCGTGCGTCGTGACCTCCCACCCCGACGGTGTGTCCGGCTGCCCCTGGGGAACGGTGCGGGCATCGACCGAGAGGACGATGCACTGCGAGCCGAAACGCTCACTCAGTTCCTTCAGCAGTTCCGGGCGCGCAATCGCCGCGGTGTTCACGCTGACCTTGTCGGCACCGGCACGCAGCAGACGATCGACATCCGCGACCGTGCGCACTCCACCGCCGACGGTCAGAGGAATGAAAACCTGCTCGGCAGTGCGACTTACGACGTCGAGCATCGTGCCGCGATCCGACGTGGAGGCGGTCACGTCCAGGAAGGTCAGTTCGTCGGCGCCCTGAGCGTCGTACGCTGCCGCGAGTTCCACCGGATCTCCGGCGTCGCGAAGATTCTCGAAATTGACACCCTTGACCACTCGCCCGGCGTCGACGTCGAGGCACGGAATCACACGAACTGCGAGGGTCATGACTGTGGTCCTCCTGAGGACGAAGCGCGCGGATCACCGAGCGCGTTGAGGATATCGAGAATCTCACCGTGGATGCCCGGAGCGGCAGCGAGCACCGACTCCGATTCTACGGTCCACGGGCGGCCGGCCAGGTCGGTGACCACCCCGCCCGCACCGCGAACGAGCGCGACCCCGGCCGCGTTGTCCCACGCGTTGCGGCCGTAGACGATCGCACCGCCCAGGATGCCGGCCGCGGTGAAGGCCAGATCGACTCCGGTTGAACCGTGTATCCGGATCCGCGAGGACACCTTGCTGATCTCGGCGAGGAGGTCGAGACGGAAACTGCCGGGGATCCGCCCTCGACTGTTGACGTTGAGCGCACCCAAGCCGACGATCGACGACGCCAGATCGGTTGGCTCCAGCGGCGGTACGGCGATTCCATTGACCAACAACGGACCGCCGGCGCGAGTCGCGTACGTGTGACCGATCAATGGAAGCCAGGTCAATCCGAGCACCGGGACACCGTCGTCGAGAAGCGCCAACAACGTTCCGGCAGTGGGCAATCCGGCCGAGTAGTTGAAAGTACCGTCAACGGGGTCGAGAACCCAGACGAGCCCGGAACCGACGTCGGGACCGCCGAATTCCTCGCCGTGCACCTCGATGCCGGTCTGCTCGAACAACTCCGCGGTCAACCGCTTCTCGAGCGCAAGATCGACCTCGGTGGCAAAATCACCCCAGCCCTTGCGGACCGCACTCGGGGCGCCGACACCGGAGACGAACTGATCGTGGACGCCGTCGAGAAGCCGACCCGCAATCGCGAGAAGTTCGTCGAGGTCACGCGTCGGAGTCATCTGGAAAATCTATCCGGAAACTGCTGCCAGTGCTTCGGGGAGAGTGAAGCGACCGGCATACAATGCCTTGCCCACGATCGCGCCCTCGACACCCTGATCAACCAGGCTGGAAATGGCGAGTAGATCCTCGATGGTCGACACACCACCGGAGGCGACGACGTGCGCGTCGGTGACCGCGCAGACCTGGCTGAGAAGTTCGAGATTGGGACCGGTGAGTGTGCCGTCCTTGGAGACGTCGGTGACGACGTAACGAGTGCAGCCGTCACGGTCCAGACGCGCGAGGGTCTCCCACAGATCGCCGCCGTCGGTGACCCAGCCGCGACCACGGGTGCGGTACTGACCGTCGACGAGACGAACATCGAGGCCGACAGCGATCTTGTCGCCGTACTTGGCCAATGCACGCGCACACCACTCGGGATCCTCGATAGCGGCAGTACCGAGATTCACGCGAGCACAGCCGGTGGCCAGTGCGGCTTCCAGGGAAGCGTCGTCGCGGATTCCACCGGACAGTTCCACCTTGACCGTCAGGTCGCCGATGACGCCGGCCAACAGTTCACTGTTGGACCCACGCCCGAAAGCAGCGTCGAGGTCGACAAGATGCACCCATTCGGCACCGTCGTTCTGCCACGCAAGAGCAGCGTCGCGGGGCGACCCGTAACCGGTCTCACTTCCCGCCTCTCCTTGCACGAGGCGAACAGCTTCACCGTTGACGACATCTACAGCAGGCAAAAGGACCAGGCTCACGTGCGGTAACCCTAGTAGGTCAGGACCTCGAACCGTCTTCCGGGTCACCGAACGCTTTTCGGGTCATCCGCTTGGATACGACGCCCATTGCCGCAATCGCAGCGGCGACCCCCACGAGACCGATCACGAGGCCGACGCCCGGCGATGGTTTGAGAACAACGATGACGACAGTTGCGACCGTCAGCGCAGCCACAGCGGCGCCGAGCGAGAACAACGCCAGACGGGCGAGGGAGAAATCGTCACCGCGGTTCGGTCCGGATCCCCCGGTCACAAACTCTGCACCCAGTTGCTCAGCAGCTCGGCGCCCGCGTCACCGGATTTCTCGGGGTGGAACTGCGTTGCCGACAACGCACCGTTCTCGACGGCAGCGAGGAACTTTCCGCCGTGATCGGCCCATGTCAGCTTCGGGGGTGCAATGTGCTCGGACGGCGCGAGCTCCCAACTCTGCACACCGTAGGAGTGGACGAAGTAGAAGCGGGTATCGGCGTCTATGCCCTTGAACAGGGTGCTGGACTCCGGAGCCTCCACGGTGTTCCAGCCCATGTGCGGCAGGACCTCTGCTTGCAGCCTCTCCACGGTGCCGGGCCATTCGCCACAGCCCTCCGCCTCGACACCGAATTCGACTCCCCGGTCGAACAGAATCTGCATGCCGACGCAGATGCCCAGCACCGGTCGGCCACCGGCCAGGCGTCTGCCGATGATTCGGTCACCCTGCACTGCACGCAGACCTTCCATGCAGGCCGCGAACGCGCCGACGCCGGGCACCACGAGACCGTCGGCCGCCAGTGCAACCTTCATGTCGTTGGTCACCTCCACCTGCGCCCCGGTGCGCGCCAGTGCGCGAGTAGCCGAATGCAGGTTGCCGGAGCCGTAATCGAGTACAGCAATCGTGGAAGCGCTCATGCCCCAACTCTATCGGGCAACCCTGCTGCCGATCACTTTGCCGCCCGCGGCCAGTGCCGGGAGCAGAGCGACAACGACCGCGGAGACCGCGAAGACCCACGCATAGCCGGCAGTCGTGGCCACGAATCCCAACGCCAGTGCACCGATTCCGGTGCCGGCGTCGTAGCCGATGTTCCAGATCGCGCTGGCGGATCCGAGTTGCCTCGGGCCGGCAGCCTGAAACGCCATGACCAAGGACTCGTTCTGTACCGCCCCGAACCCCAGCCCGAAAAGGACCGCCGCGCAGAACAAGACCGGCGTCGACCCGCCGTCGACGTTGATCGCGAACAGCACCAATCCGATGGTCGACGACGCCAATGCCGGCGCGAGTGTCCGACCACTGCCGAGACGATCGGCGATCAGGCCCGCCGAGTACCGGCCGATCAACATCGATCCACTGGCGGTCGCCAACACCACACCTGCAACGGCCGCGCGCTCCGAGATTGCGATCGGCAGTAGAGACGACAGCCCGCCGAACGACGCGGACACGCACGCCAGAGCGAGCACCGGAACCAAGACGGCGAACACACTCAGTCGAACGGATTCCCCGGTCGGCTGGGCGAAGATCTTCGGCAACCCGGCAATGGCCACCAGCGCGAGCGCCGGGATCAGCGCACCGAGGACGAACACCGGTGTCGCCGACCACCGTTCCATGATCGCAAGCCCCAGCGGAAGCCCCGCCATTTGTGACGCTGCGATCGCGATTCCCTGAGCACCGGTGGCACGGCCCAGAATTCGTTTGGGCGCCAACTCCGCCACCAGTGCACTGCCGGCCACCGTCAGCATGCCGAAACCGATGCCACGCACCGCGGAAACCGCCAGGACAGGGCCGGCGTCGGCCGAGATCAACAGCACCAACGACGGTGGGCCGAGGAGCAGACACCCGACCGCCAGCACGCGCCGGTAGCCCTGCGTCCGCAACAACCGAGGCACGAGCAGTTGCGTCAAGACCGTGGCCGCCATGAAGACACCGGTCACCGATCCGGCAAGCGCATCCGATCCGCCGGACTGCGCAACCAGCAACGGCACCACCGGCAACAGCAACGACCAGCCACCGAAAGCTGCTGCCGCCATGATCAGGACACCGATCATGCCCGGAGTGCGAAGCAACCCCGGCGATGGAGCAGGATCTTGCGTCTCAGACGCAGTCACTTTTCGCGTCACAGACGCAGTGCGCCCGCTACCGCCGCCAGAACCGCCAACGCCCGAAGGATTCCCGACGCAAGCTTGTTGACCTTGAACATCGAGTAGGCGCCGCCCACGGCAATTCCCGCGCCGATGAACAGCAAGTAGGTGAAGAGGACGCTCACAGTGTGCCCTTCGTCGACGGCACGCCGCTCACGCGCGGATCCGGCTCGACCGCCTCACGCAGAGCTCGCGCAACGGCCTTGTACTCCGCCTCGGTGATGTGGTGCTGATCGCGGCCGTACAGAACCCGAACGTGCAGTGCGATACGTGCATTCAATGCGATCGACTCGAACACGTGGCGGTTGATCACCGCGTGATACGGAACGCCCGGGTACCCGCCGATGACGGAATGCACCATGTAGTCGGGCTCACCGGTGTGCACGCAGTACGGGCGACCGGAGACGTCGACCGACGCGTGCGCCAGCGTTTCGTCCATCGGGATGAAAGCGTCGCCGAAACGACGGATGCCCTTCTTGTCGCCGAGAGCCTGGCCGAGCGCCTGGCCGAAAACGATCGCGGTGTCCTCGACGGTGTGGTGAGCGTCGATCTCGACGTCACCCTTCGCCTTGACGTCGAGATCGAAGCTGGCGTGCGTACCCAGGGCGTTGAGCATGTGGTCGAAGAACGGAACGCCGGTGGAGACGTCGACGATGCCGGTCCCGTCCAGATTCAGTTCGACGACGATGCTTGATTCCCGAGTTGTTCGTTCGATCCGCGCGATGCGATCGCTCATGCCGTCTCTCCTGAATTCGTGTCGACCAGCTGGGTGCCTGCGATTTCGTCACTGGCCTTGATGAACGCGTCGTTCTCGGCTTCGAGTCCCACGGTGGCCCGCAGATATCCGGGGATGCCGATGTCGCGGATGAGAACCCCGCGGTCGAGGTATTCCTTCCACGCCTGTGCACTGTCGGTGAACTGTCCGAACAAGATGAAGTTCGCGTCACTGGGAATCACTCGGAAACCGGTGTCCGCCAGCGCCTTCGACACGCGATCGCGCTCGGCGGACAAGGCGTGCACACTGCCGAGGGTCTCGTCGGCGTGACGCAGGGCGGCACGTGCCGCCGCCTGCGTGACCACCGAGAGGTGATAAGGCAAGCGCACCAATAACAGTGCGTCGATGAACGCGGGAGCGGCGGCGAGGTAGCCGAGTCGGCCACCGGCAAACGCGAAAGCCTTGCTCATGGTGCGGGTCACAACCAGCTTGGCCGGGAACTCGTCGATCAGCGTCATCGCGCTCGGGGCAGCGGAGAACTCCGCGTACGCCTCGTCCACGATCACGATGCCCGGCGCCACGTCGAGGATGCGTCGCAGTTCTGCAATGCCGACGCTGTGTCCGGTCGGGTTGTTGGGGCTGGTCACGAACACGACGTCGGGTCGACGTTCCGCGATCACGGTGACGGCAGCATCCACGTCGAGTGCGAAGTCGTCCCGACGGAAGACCTCGACCCACTCGGTATCGGTACCGTCGGCGATGATCGGGTGCATCGAGTACGAAGGCACAAAACCCATCGCGCTACGTCCCGGACCTGCGAACGCCTGAAGAAGTTGCTGCAGAATCTCGTTCGATCCGTTTGCCGCCCACAGATTGTCGACGGTGACCGGTACACCTGTCTGCTTCGCCAGGTACGCCGCCAGATCCGTCCGCAACGCCACAGCGTCACGGTCGGGGTAGCGGTGCAGTTCCTTCGCGGCTTCGCGCACGGATTCGGCCACATCGTCGATGAGCGCCTGGGTCGGCGGATGCGGGTTCTCGTTCGTGTTGAGCTGAACCGGAACCGTCAACTGCGGTGCGCCGTACGCCGACTTTCCACGCAGGTTCTCGCGAATCGGCAGGGCGTCGACCGAAATCGACTCTCCAGGAGCACTACTCATCGCAGAGCCTCGAATCGCAGACGCACAGCCTCGCCGTGAGCCGGCAGATCCTCCGCATTGGCCAGCGTGATGACATGTCCGGCAACGTCTTTCAGTGCAGACTCGGAGTAGTCGATCACGTGGATTCCACGAAGGAACGTCTGCACACTCAGACCGGAGGAGTGGCGTGCACACCCGGCCGTCGGCAGAACGTGGTTGGAGCCGGCGCAGTAGTCGCCGAGACTGACCGGCGCCCACGGGCCGACGAACACGGCACCAGCGCTGGTGACCTGAGCTGCCACCCCGGTTGCATCCTCGGTCTGGATCTCGAGGTGCTCTGCCGCATACGCATTGACGACGCGCAGACCAGCGGAAACATCAGAAACGAGCACCGTGCCCGACTGGCTACCGGTCAGTGCCGTGGTGACGCGCTCGCGATGCTTGGTGATCTCGAGCTGCGCAGCCAGAGCCTTGTCGACCGCGTCGGCCAAGTCGACGCTGGTCGTGACAAGAACGCTGGCGGCCATCACGTCGTGCTCGGCCTGGCTGATGAGATCGGCGGCAACGTGGACCGGGTCAGCGGTGTGGTCGGCGAGGATCGCGATCTCGGTGGGACCGGCTTCCGCGTCGATGCCGACCAGTCCGCGGCACAGACGCTTGGCGGCAGTGACGTAGATGTTGCCGGGACCGGTGATGAGGTCGACCGGGACAAGCTCGGTTCCATCGGTGTCGGTTCCGCCGTAGGTAAGGAGGGCGACGCCCTGCCCGCCGCCGACGGCCCACACCTCGTCGACGCCGAGCATGGCTGCTGCGGCAAGGATGGTCGAGTGCGGCAATCCGCCGAAGTCGGCTTGGGGCGGCGAGGCGACAACAAGTGATCCGACGCCGGCCGTCTGAGCCGGCACGACGTTCATGACAACGCTGGACGGGTACACGGCATTGCCGCCGGGCACGTACAGCCCGACGCGCTCGACCGGAACCCAACGCTCGGTGACCGTGCCACCCGGAACAACCTCGGTGACGGTGTCCTTGCGACGCTGGTCGGCGTGCACCGTGCGGGTGCGCTCGATCGCAACCTCGAGGGCTTCCTTGACTGCGGGGTCGAGTTCACGAAGTGCGCGCTCGAGCTCGGCTGCTGGTACACGAACCGAAGCCGGACGAACGCCGTCGAACTTCTCGCCGAACTCGAGGGCGGCTTCTGCCCCGCGATCACGGACGGCTTCGACCATCGGGCGAACCTGATGCAGTACCGCGTCCACATCCACTCCACCTCGGGGAAGCGCGGCGCGAAGTTCGGCCGTGGATGGGGTACGACCACGCAGGTCGGTGCGGGCAAGCATGAGAGTTCCTCTCGTACGCAAACGGGGTGCCTGTGCAAGCGGCAGCAAACCGGTCCGGCATCACAGGCCCTGAACAGCGCGCCTGAAACACAGAACTGATGTCAATTATCCAGGATAGGCGCACCCCGTTTTTCACCGGTCCACCTGCAACGCTCACTGCAGGTCCGGCGCCCGCCGCCGGGCGAGTTCGATCAGCTCGTCCCTTCGAGGTGTTGCCACCGAGATTTCACGGCCGTCATGCAGACGAAAGCGGACCCCGTCGCCGGGTGACGCGAGAATTACCCGCATACCTGGGCCGGTCATTCGATAACCGATTCCGGAGCCCATCCCGATATGTACTGCAGTGGCAGACACAACTTCGTCCCACCTAAATACCTGACGCAGCCCCGGAGACAGCGCGATCGACACTCGTTCGACGTCTGTGGTGATGATCACGCGCACCTTCCACATGTACGCGGCCAACCCGAAGGACAGGACCGCGGACAACACGGCGCCGACGTAGCCCGCCGAGTCGCGATCCACGATTGCCGCGAACCCGCAGACAATTACCAGGACAATTCCGAGGACGACGCACAATGCGACCGCCGAACGCCGCAGTAGTGGGCTCAGGGGAATGGACTCGTGAAATTCGCGCACAGCACCCCCCGCCTCGATCGCCGACAACCCCACCCCGAGGAATGACACCGGGAACACGACCATCCCATTACTCGCGCTTTTATAACAAACACGTCACGCACAGCTAGGGTCCAAAGTCGTGACAGACAGTGACGTGGCCACGACCGCACCTCCGGCCTTGCCGACCCCTCAGCGATCCAGCGGACCGAACCGAGCACGGATCGTTGCGATTGTCGCATCGATCCTCGGCATAGTTTTGTGCGGATCAGTGCCGTTCCTGCCGATCGAGCAGGACACCGCCGTCGTCAACTGGCCGCAGGCCGGGTCGACGACAAGCGTCGAGGCGCCATTGGTCTCGTACACACCGTTGCGCATGGAGGCATCGATTCCGTGCGCGTCGATCAGCGAGTTGGCCGCCACCGGCGGAACACTCGTCTCGACTGCACCTCCGGGTGCCCCCGATGCGCGCCGCTACGGATTTGTTGCCACCGTCTCCCCCGAATCCGCCGACGCTCCCGCTCGGGTCGACGTTGTCCTGCGTGATCAAGTGTTGCTCTCGACACCCGTTGCTGATCTGCAGACTGGATGCGCGCTCACGCTCGCCGCCGAGCCGACCCGAACCACCTTCAGCGCCACCGGTTCCGAACCGCGCGTCATCGAGGGCGACAGCCGACCACAGGTAGTCGGCGTCTTCAGCGACCTCGATTCGGCGGCAGCCGGTTTGAACGTCTCGATCGAGGCGGACTCTCGCTTCACGTCGAGCCCGTCGGTGATCAAGACTCTCGCCATGATTCTCGGGGCACTCACGGCTGTCGTGTCCCTCTTCGCGCTGCACCGCCTCGACAACCGCGACGGCCGGGGCACACGCAAATTTCTGCCCGCCCGATGGTGGAAGTTCACCGTCCTCGACGGGGTCGTCGTCGGAACTCTGGTGCTGTGGCACTTCATCGGCGCTACCACCACCGACGACGGCTACCAGTTCACGATGGCAAGAGCCTCCGAGCAATCGGGCTACATGTCCAACTACTTCCGGTGGTTCGCGGTCCCCGAAACCCCGTTCGGAACGCCGTATTACAACATCCTCGGACTCCTGGCCCACGTCAGCACCGCAAGCCCCTGGGTCCGTCTGCCTGCTCTGTTGGCAGGCATCATCACCTGGCTCGTCATCAGCCGGGAGGTTGCGCCTCGGCTGGGCGCCGCCATTCGCGGAAATCGACTCGCCCTCTGGACCGGCGCGCTTGTCTTCCTCGCTTTCTGGCTTCCGTTCAACAACGGACTGCGCCCCGAACCGATCGTTGCCCTCGGCGTGCTGCTGACCTGGTGCTCGATCGAACGCGCCGTCGCGACGAGACGACTTCTGCCGGTCGCAGTCGCGATCCTGATCGCCGGATTCACCTTGACTGCCGGCCCTTCCGGCCTCATCTGCTTTGCCGCACTCATCGCCGGAATACGCCCGATCATGCGCATCATCATCGAACGTGCGCGCACCACCGGTTACGTCGCGGCTGTCGGGCCACTGCTAGCTGCCGGACTCTCGATTCTCATCCCCGCGTTCGGCGATCAAAGTCTGGCCGCCGTCATCGAGATGCAACGCGTCCACTCGATCTCACCGAATCAGCCCTGGTTCGACGAGTACCTCCGCTATCAGTACCTCTTCAACATCTCCGTCGACGGTTCCCTGACTCGCAGATTCGGTGTGTTCGTCATGGTTCTGTGCCTTGGCGTCTGCACCGCGATGATGCTGCGCAAAGGGGGCCGTATTCCCGGTTTGGCCGCCGGCCCGTCACGCCGCGTCGTGGGGCTGACGATCGGCGCACTGCCACTGCTGATGTTCTCGCCGACCAAGTGGACGCACCACTTCGGAATCTTTGCCGGACTCACCGCCGTTCTGGCGATGATGACGGCCGTCGCCGTGGGAACGAAACTCCTGCGCTCGCCGCGCAATCGGGCCCTCTTCGCGGCGGCCGTCCTGTTCCTCCTCGCGGTGGCATTCACCGGCAGCAACAGCTACTACTACGTGTCCAGCTACAGCGTTCCGTGGTGGGACAAGCCTGTGTCCATCAGCGGACTCGGCGCGAGCACCGTCCTCCTCGGGCTGACGGTGCTGATGCTCGGCGTCGCCGCGTGGTACTTCTTCCGTGAGCCGTACACCGCGGGGAAGGAACCGTCCGCGAAGCACGCTCGACTGCTTGCCATCTCGCCACTGACGGTTGCCGCAGGTGCCATGGTCCTCTTCGAGGTGCTGTCCATGGCCAAGGGCGCGGTCACCCAGTACCCGGCCTATTCGGTGGGCCGTGCAAACGTCGACGCCGTTCTCGGCCGACATTGCGGTCTCGCCAACGACGTTCTGCTCGAGACCGATCCGAACGCCTCGATGCTGACGCCCCTCTCGGGCAGCGTCGCCACAGGACTGTCCGCCGGTGGGGCTACGGGATTCGATCCGAATGGCGTCGCCTCCGACCTTCGAGCAGACAAGGAAGCCACGGCTACCGGCGGCGCGAACACCGTCGACACCTCCGAGGACACCGCCGGCAACTCGGCCGGAACCGGCGGTGGCGCCGGACAGACCGGAGTCAACGGCAGTTCGGTCGCGTTGCCGTTCGGTCTCGACCCGGCGACAACACCCGTCATGGGTAGTTACGGTCAGCCCTCCCCCGGCACTCTGACCAGTGACTGGTACCAACTCCCCGACGTGGGCGAGAACGCCACGCGTGGCGACATCATCTCGATTGCCGCGGCTGGTCGTGTTCGGTCCGTCGACAAGGACGGAATCGTCACCTACGGCCAGAACGTCGAGGTCGAGTACGGCACAGCGCGTGGCGTCGACGATGCCGAAACAGACGCTGTCGAAACACTCGGAAAGATCGCGCCCCTCGACATCGGCCCGGCGCCGTCATGGCGGAACCTGCGTGTGCCGTTGGATCAGATTCCCGTCGAAGCCAACAGCATTCGACTGGTCGTCAGCGACTACGACAGCAAGCCCGACCAATGGGTGGCCGTCACCCCGCCGCGGGTTCCGAAGACCCAGAAGCTCAACGACGTCGTCGGTTCACAGGCGCCCGTCATGCTGGATTGGGCTGTCGGACTGGCATTCCCGTGCCAACGCCCCTTCGATCATCGGGTCGGTATCGCCGAGGTCCCCGAGTATCGGATCCTTCCCGACCATTCCGGCGCGCTCGTGACCAGTGCCTGGCAGGACCACTACGGCGGTGGACCGTTGGGGTGGATCGATCTGCTCCTGACCGCTCAGACCATTCCGTCGTATCTCGACAACGACTGGGCTCGCGACTGGGGTTCGATCGAGAAGTACACACCGATCGATCCGAGTGCAGTACCTGCCCAGGTCGACGAAGCGACCGTTCAGCGCTCCGGGACGTGGAATCCGGGATCGATGACCATGGTTTTCTGAGCGGAATTTCTGAGCGGCTGGGTCACTGAGTGACACGGTCCAGTCGCGGGCGGATCGGACGAAACGCCTGCGACTGGACACTTGTATGACTTAGTCTCCCAGGCATGGGAGCCCTGTCACGGTCTATCGCGCCTGCGCTGATGGCACTGACGTGCCTGTTCGGGGTGCTGGCCCTTCCCGCTCACGCCTCGGCTGAGGTACCGGATGACTTCCTCTGGGGCGTTGCCACCTCCGGGTTCCAATCGGAAGGTTCGTCGCCGGACAGCAACTGGTCTCGATACTCCGATTCCGGACGAACCCACGACAAGATCGGTGACTCGGTCGACTTCCGTCATCGCTACGCCGAGGACATCGACCGGGCGGCCGATCTGGGATCGAAGGTTTTCCGATTCGGCGTCGAGTGGGCGCGAGTTCAGCCCGCCGCCGGGAGCTGGAACGAGACCGAATTCGCCTACTACGACGACGTGGTAGCTCACATCCGCGCGCGGGGCATGACTCCGATGATCACACTCGACCACTGGGTGTATCCGGGATGGGTTGTCGATCAAGGCGGCTGGACAAATCCGAAGACGGAAGCCGATTGGCTGGTCAACGCAGAGAAGGTAGTCGAGCGGTACTCCGGAATCGGGGCGCTCTGGATCACGATCAACGAGCCGACTGTGTACGTTCAGCGCGAATTGACCTACGGCGGAATCGCACTCACCCAGGCGCCGTCGATGTTCGACTCATTGGTCCGAGTCCACCGGGCGATCTACGACCGCATCCATGTTCTCGATCCCGGTGCCCGCGTAAGCAGTAATTTCTCCTTCATTCCCGGCGTGTCCGAGGCGATCGATTCGGTATTCACGGATCGAGTGCGCGACAAGCTCGACTTTCTCGGCATCGACTACTACTACGGTGTGGCCCTGAACAATCCGACTGCCGCGTACGCCGCACTCGACGAGTTCTACAACGTCACGCCGCAGCCCGAAGGCCTGTACGACGCATTGATGCGGTACTCGGGCAAGTACTCGGAACTCCCCCTCTACATCGTCGAGAACGGCATGCCCACCGACAACGGAACGCCGCGTGCCGACGGATACACACGCGCGAATCACTTACGCGATCACATCTATTGGATGGAACGCGCCCGAGAAGACGGTGCCGACGTGATCGGCTACAACTACTGGTCCATCACCGACAACTACGAATGGGGTTCGTACCGACCTCGATTCGGCCTCTACACGGTCGATGTTCTCGGCGATCCCACTGCGGCCCGAATCCCGACCGACGGCGTCGACGCCTACCGCCGGATCATTCACGAGAACGGCGTCGGGGCCGACTACGTGCCCGTCATGGCCCCGGCTTTCTGCTCGCTCGTCGATCCTCCCCGCAGCTGTACGGCTACTCGATGAGGGCCGTTTTCCGAATTTCCTCCACTCCTCGTCGTTAGGATGTCCCATGCGAACACTGCGAAATATCGCCGGAACTGCCGCTGCCACCGCTGTCCTGATCCTGGTTGCCGGAGGCGCTGCGACGGCAGCCCCGAACCCGGCCGATTCACCCCGCGAGGCGCAAGCACGCGCCTACATCGACGCCCTCGTCTCCCATGACGTCTCCGATGTTCATTTCGCCCCGGATGCGACCCGCGTCGAAGCCGGACTCAAGACGGGGTTCTCCGGACCACAGATGTCCGCCGACCTCGAAAACGGCATCCAATACCGCGTTATCCAGGGCGTCCGAGACCTCGAGATGTCGGAGGCCGGGGACATCGTCTCGACCACCTACCTGCTGGACGCGGGAATCGGCGGCACTCGCCTCATGACCGTGGAGATTCGTGAAACCTTCGAAGTCCGTGACGGTCTCATCCACGACGTCGTCGCCGACATCATCCCTGTGTCTGTGTCGTGACGCGCGCCCGATAGCTACTGGGCGGTGCACCCGAGACTCGGGTGCACATCGCCGCGAAGGCAGCCGGCGTCGAGTATCCGAGTTCAGACGCAACGGCCGTCACACTGGCCCCGGCAGAAAGTTTCGGAAGCGCGTGAAGAATGCAGGCACGCTGCATCCACGACGACGCGCTCATCCCCGTTTCCGAGATCAGCAAGCGGTGCAGTGTCCGTTCACTGACGTGGAGTCGGTCAGCCCACCGCGTGGGCGAGTCATGGATCGACGGGGCTGCGAGATACTGCGCGCACAACGCCCGCAATCCCGGGTGCCGAGGCAGCGGGAGTTCCACAGGTAGGGGCGCAAGATCGCGAAGTTCGTGCAGGATCAGCTGAAATACCGCGGCGCTGCGTCCGTGTGCGGGGAAGTCGTCCTCCACATTCAGCTCGACATCCACGTCGACTGCAGCGACAAGTAACTCACGCAGGAGCGACGATACTGCGACGACTCGGCACCTGACCGGGAACCACGGCGCTGCGGACGGTTCGATGTAGAGGCTTCGCGTGCTGACGCCGTCCATTGTCACGGCATGAGCGACACCGGCGGGAATCATGACCGCATTGGACGGCAGAACAGTCCACTCACCGTCTTCGGTTTCGACGTTCATCGCACCGTTCACAGCGAAGAGAAACTGGGCTCGTCGATGTTCGTGGGCGGCCAGCACGTGACCGGGTGGGTAGTCGGTTCCGATTGCGAGAACACCGCGGGGTGAGTGATCGACGTCGTTGATCGAGATGTTGCGCACCGGAGGAACCTACCGAGTCCGTGTCTGATTGACAATGGAACCTGGCGAACCTTCGAATGTGCGCCAGCGGAGAAATCGCTACCGTTCATCGAGTGCTTCACTACGCCCTCATCCTTCTCGCTTTCGGCGCCTTGACCGGAGTCACCACCGTTCTGTTCGGATTCGGTGGCGGGTTTGTCACTGTCCCAGTCGTTTACGCTGCATCGACGCTGAGGCCGGACGTCATCGATCCGATGCATGTCGCCGTAGCATCCTCGGCGGCCGTGATGGTGGTCAATTCACTCGGTGCCACAGTCGCATTCAGGAAGTCAGGACGGCTTCGGACGGAGTACATCAGACCTCTGATCGGCCCCGTCGCACTCGGAGCCGGGCTCGGAGCGGTTGCGGCGGGCCACGTAGACGACGGCGTCGTCCGGATTCTGTTTGTGCTCTACCTGCTGGTGACAATCTTGGACAGTCTTCTGCGACAAGGGTTTCTGACACCATCTGAACCTCGCGAACATCTTGACCGTCACGGCGTCCGCGCTGTCGGGATAGGCATCGGTGCCGTCGCAAGTTTCCTCGGAGTCGGCGGGAGCGTCATGACGGTTCCGATGATGCGACGCCGCGGAGTTCCGATGGCCGACGCCGCCGCGAGCGCCAACCCGTTGAGCTTGCCTGTCGCCGTCGTCGCGACTGCGGTGTATGCGGTCTCATCAGGGCACAGTTCAGCCTCGGATCTGTCGGCGGGCAGAGTCGGCGCTGTCGACCTTCTGGCCGTCTGTGCACTACTCGCCGGTTCCCTACCGGCGATCGCGCTGAGCCGACGAATCGTCGGTGCCATACCGGACCGAGTCCATGCCGCCGCCTACATCGCTCTACTCGGCGTCGTCACGGCAGTGATGGTGATTGCTTAGCGAACGGCGTATCGCAGATAGATGACGCCGCCGTCGAAGGTTTTCTCCTCGAGCAGTTGCAGATCAAGCCGGCTTTCCGGGAGAGCTCGCAATCCGCCACCGATATTGACCGGACACAGGAACAGTCTGACTTCATCGACCAAACCCGCCGCGAAAGCACTAACCGCAACCGTCGGTCCACCGATCGAGATATCTTGTACCGCTTCACTCTCGAGCAAACGGATGAAGTCTTCATCGAAGCTCGGGACAATCCTGGTACGTGCGGTCGACACCTCGTTCAGCGTCGTGGAGTACACGATCTTGTCGATTCCACGCCAGATCTGAGCGAACTCGGCGGTCGCCGCCTCGATACCGGCAAACTCGCCCGGAGCCGAAGGTCCTCCTGCCACCGAAGAACGCTCGAGATCCTCGGACGCCATTGTTTCCCAGGGAATCATCGTCTCGTACATCCGGCGCCCGAGCAGGTACGTGCCGACTCCCCTCTCTAGCTCGTTGACGAACGCGTGGACCTGCGCGTCGGGAACCGCCCAGTCGAAGTTCCCCTGCTCATCGGCCACATACCCGTCGATCGAGCAGATCGCCGAGTAGATCAGGCTCACCATCGGTCCACGTGCAGCACGTTGTCGACCGGTTCACGGGCGGCGGGTTTGAACGTCTCGCCGGTGAAGTACGCCGTCGGGATGAGCGCAGCCTGATGGAATCCGGCCGGAATGCCCAGCAGCTCGGCAACTTCCGCTTCACGCTGCAAATGCAATGTCGTCCACGCCGTACCGAGCCCACGTGCCCGCGCGGCCAGCGCGTAACTCCACGCAGCCGGGAGTAGCGAACCCCACAGGCCGGCTTGGTTCCCCTCCGGCAGCGTCTTGCCCGCCTTGATACACGGAATGAGAAGGACCGGCACCTCACCCATGTGCTCACCGAGCCACGCGACGCTGGTGCCCACGCGTTGTTGAATCGGCGCGCGATCGGGATCATCGGCGAAGAGTTTTGCCGCCGAACCGTGAGAGGCAAGGTACTCGTCGGTGACTTCCTTGTAGATCTGCCCGACTGCTGCACGCAGTGCCGGATCGGTCACCACCATCCACTGCCAGCCCTGGCGATTCGAACCGGAGGGCGCTTGCAGGGCGATCTGGAGGCATTCCTTCACCAGGTCCAACGGCACGGGACGGGTCAGATCCAGACGCTTTCGAACGGTCCGCGTTGTGGTCAGCAATTCGTCGGGTGTCAGGTCGAGTACGGGATACGACGTCATCCCCCGATCATTGCACTGTCGCGAGCAGTGAGCAGGACTGTCCGTCTACACTTTTCTGATCCCGTGCGTGCTCGTTGTCGGGAGTATTTCCCGATCAAAGGACTTTCGACATGAGTTGGCACGTCTGGTTGGCGTTCTTCGGAGCAAGTTGGGTGATCAGCCTGTCGCCGGGGGCCGGCGCCATTGCGTCGATGTCGTCGGGACTTGCCTATGGCTTGCGACGCGGATACTGGAACATCTTCGGGCTGCAGTTGGGATTGTTGCTGCAGATCGGAATTGTCGCGGCGGGGGTCGGTGCAATTCTCGCCAGTTCGACCGTGGCCTTTTCCTTGATCAAGTGGTTCGGTGTCGCATACCTCGTCTACCTGGGGATCAGGCAGTGGCGATCGGCGCCCACCGAGGTGGAGACCGACGAGGCAGCCGCGAGCAGCTCCGGCCCGATGATGATGCTTCGCGGATTTCTCGTGAACGCGAGCAATCCGAAGGCCGTCGTTTTCATGCTCGCAGTGCTCCCGCAGTTCCTGGACCCGTCGGCGCCGCTGCTGCCGCAGTATCTGATCATCGCCGCCACGATGTGCGCAGTCGACGTGATCGTGATGACCGGATACACCGGCCTGGCCGCCCGGGTGCTCACCTTGATGCGCTCCCCCAAACAGCAGCGAACCACCAATCGAGTGTTCGCCGGTCTGTTCTTCGGAGCCGCCGGCTTCCTCTCGAGCATCGGGCGTGCAGCGGCTTGATCGGTCACACGGCTCGAGAGATCACAGGCCCGCAATCAAGTTGACGACGGACGCCACGATCACCGAACCGAACAGGTACGACAGCAATGCGTGGCCGAGTGCCATCGCGCGCATGTCCGACGACTTCAAGTTGGTGTCGGAAATCGCGAAGCTCATCCCGACCGTGTACGCCACGTAGGCGAAATCGCTGTACCTCGGCGGTTCTTCCTGATTGAAATCGATTCCGCCGTCGGGGCCGGAGTAGTACAGCCGTGCATATCCGAGGGCGAAGAGCGTGTGGACCGCCAGCCACGAGATCACGACGCTGCCGACTGCAACCGATGCCGCCACTACTTGGTAGTGATGTCCGTCGGGTGCCGCCAGGAGCAGGAACGCGATACCGACCAGGCTCGCGACGGCGGCACCGAGAATCAGCAGGTGCGCGACGTTTCGGGCCGGCTCTTCGCGCGTTGCGTGGCTTGCGGTGAGCGTCGCGTCGAAGGGCCAGACCAGAATCCACGTCCACACCGTGAACACCATCGCCGCCACATCCCAGCCGATCAGAAACGCGAATCGGGGGTAGCCGACCAACGCCGTGACGACACCGGCGGCCACACCGAGCAGCAGACCCGTCGACACTCTCAGCGCCGGCCCGGCACCCAGGGCGCTCCGTGGAACCGGGTTGATCGGAAGGTCGTGCGGTCGATCGTTCACGGGCTCAGTCAACCACTGTTAGAAGTGAGACGGTGGTTACGTGACACGGCGACTCAGGCGTTGCACGCACCGACTATCGGCTTGCCGTTGAATCTGTCCAGCACGTACTGCAATCCGACGCCGAAATCCGCTACGGCCGGCGCGAGGTGGTTGTTGCCGCTCCCCGGATTCACCGCAGGCAAGGTGTCGGTGAACAACGTCGCCTCGGCCCCGCGCGCGCACCAGTCCTGAACCAGGCGCCGGGTTTGCTCGTACGGGATGAAATCGTCGTTGAGCGCTCCGTTGACCAGAATCGGCGAGGCCGGGGTTCGCCACCCGATGCGTTGTTCCTCGATCACCTGTTGGATCTCCGGTACCGATTCCACCACGTCGGCGAGTGGGTCGTCCGTCTGTGGTCCACGACGCCGTCGACTGCTTCCCGTACTTGGTTCGGGAATCGATGAGGCATTGCCCGGCGACGTCGGCGAGCACGGACCGGCCGTAGTCGTTGAGTCGAGATTCGATCGGCTCTCGGGCGGCGGGATAGCGGTCGAGGACGCCGTTGATCGTGTAACCGATCGCGGCCATCAGGCCGGTACCGTCGATATGACGCAGAACGCTTGCCAGGTCTGCCGGGGGCGCGCTCGCGTAACTCCCGACCAGATTCAACTCAGGCGCGTATTCGGGTGCCAGTTCGGTTGCAGCGGCAGTGGCGCCGCCGCCCTGCGAGTGGCCCCACAGCGCTATCGGATCGTCCTCTCCTGCCCGCGCGAGGGCTCGGGCAGCGCGCGCACCGTCCAACATCGCATGGGCTTCCTCGGCGCGATTGACGTAGGTATGGACGCCGGGTGTTCCGAGTCCGATGTAGTCGGTGACGAATACACGAACGCCCTGGGTGAGGAAAGCGAAAGCAAAAGCTGACTCGTAGTTGACACCGACACTGTCCACACCGGCACCGTAGTTCGACGGATTCCCGGGTTCCGCCAGGCGGAGCTGACCGGCAGTGGGAAACATCCTCGACGGCGCGCACTGATCACCTTGGCCCTGCGTACCCGGACCGATCACCACCGTCGGGCGGGGGCCCGCTCCTGACCACGGGGCAGCCGGCTCCAGGTACGAGCCCGACACAGCAACCTTGGATCCGTGGGTGTCGGTACTCGAATACAGGATCCGGGTCCCCACACCAGGCACTCCGCCGACGGCACCGGCCAGAGCCAGCGGTTCCGTCCGAATCACCGAACCCGGATCACCGACGTCGCCCGGAATCGCATCGTAGAAATCGTTCACAGGTTCGGCGTTCGACATCGGTGTGAACAGCAGCGAGGTCGGCAACAGCGCTGATACCGCAACGGCCGAAATCGTCAGTGCCGCGAGGACAACCTTCCGGGTGCTCATGGAAATCCAACGTATAGGCCTCAGTCGACGCGCGGACCGGTTTCGATCTGCGGGACTTCAATCGATCGATACCAACTGTCACGCGAGCGGGCCATGCCGCTGGCCCCCCGATCCCCTGGTTTCACGGCCAGAACCTGATGAATCGTAAGCCTGTGCGGCTCCTCGAAACCCAGGGCACTGGCAGCGAGATACAGCAACCAGGTACGCACCCGGGGAGCACCGACCTGTAAGACCGATGCGTCCCAGTTCTCACGAAGGTTCTGCACCCATGCGCGCAGTGTCAGTGCGTAATGCTCGCGCAACGCTTCGCTGTCACGCGTCTCGAAACCCGAAAGTTCCAGCGCATCAATGGTTTTACTCAACGGAAGGATCTCACCGTCCGGGAAGATGTACCTGTCGATGAAGCTGGGACCGTCATCGACGTTGTCCGACAACGACTTCACCGCGGCGATGGCATGATTGAGCAGACGACCCTGCGGCACGAGCAGGTCGTAGAGTTTTGCCGTGTACACCGGCAAATTGACCAGGCCCACGTGCTCGGACATGCCGATGCTCGAAATCGCGTCGTAAGGGCCGTCGTCGACGTCGCGGTAGTCCTGCACCCGAATCTCGATACGATCGGTCAAACCCGCGTCGGCAACTCGCCCCTTGGCGTATTCGACCTGCTCGTTGCTCAGCGAGACTCCGACGACGTCAACGCCGTAGTTCTGGGCGGCGTGCAATGCCATCGATCCCCAACCGCAGCCGACGTCGAGCAGTCGCATTCCCGGCTTCAGATCGAGCTTGCGGCAAATCAAGTCCAGCTTCGCGTACTGAGCAGCTTCGAGGGATTCGACACCTTCCGGCCAGTATCCGCACGAATAAACCATGCTCGGCCCGAGGAACAGTTCGTAGAAGCGATTCCCGACGTCGTAGTGATGGGAGACAGTCGCCGAATCGCGTGATCTAC
Organism: Rhodococcus sp. T9N; assembly: GCF_024436645.1. NCBI lineage: Bacteria > Bacillati > Actinomycetota > Actinomycetes > Mycobacteriales > Nocardiaceae > Rhodococcus > Rhodococcus sp. T9N. The sequence goes on from NZ_JAMSKS010000008.1 coordinate 72,562, forward strand.
TGTGCCGCTTGCCTCGCTTACTACGCATCTCGATCGCCGGGGGTGACGGTGGTGGACCCACCGCCCCCAAGCCGGCGAAAGTACCGGCGGCGCGAACAATCGAGCGCAGCGGCAACGTCGACAAACGATTCTCACCGAGCCGCGTGACCAGTTCCGGGACGTCGAGGAGCGCGAAGATATCGCCGTCTACGTCCAGATCGCCGGAAACGTACGCCCTCGCCAGCCCTAATTCGTTGGGAGAGTAGAGGACCCGCCGTAGGGCACGCCGATTCCGGAAGTGAACCTGCGCAGCGGCGTCCGGTGGCCCTGCCTCCGAACCGTCCCAACATCGCACGCGAACCGGAAGCGGAACCCCGATCACTTCCTCGAACACCGTCAAAATCTTGGCCGCGGCACCAGTCACTGATCAACCCTCCGACAAAAGATGGTTAGCCGATGACAGAAAACTTACGCCCGATTCGCGAATCTTTCGCGCCATTTGTCCGAGTTTTGGACAGTGTTCATCGCGGTTTCGGTATTCATCGCCGAGTTCAGGGTTCCACCATTCCGGCGAGGAATTCCACCAGCAGTCTCTTCGTGACCTCACGTGGCAGCGATTCCACTGCCGCGAGGACGGCCGCCATGTCCAAGGGAGAATCGGAAGAGCCCCGAGGATCCAGCCCCGCCGACGTCAACGCTGCCGCGACGGCGTCACTGGGCAACGCAAGAACATCGGCGACGGTGACATCGCCACGTTCGAATGCTCCGGCCAACTCTGCCAGGGCCGGCGGCGCCTCGGCTGCCGCCGAGCCGCGAACGTCGTCGGCACCGAGGACGAGTGCGCTGGTCAACTCGCCGAGCACAGATTCCGTCACCGGGGTGACGGTGAGGTGGGTTGTTCGAGGCAACGTCGTCCCGTCAGGTTGCGTCGACGCCGGCTGCCCTTGAAGGACGAAGCCGCGGGCACCGACAGCGCTCACCCAGCGATGCGGATCCACTCGCCGTTCGAGCGGCACGGAATCGTCGGTAGCGACCGCGAACAGTGGTCCCACCGGCGAGCCCACGACGCGAAGACCCTCGATTGCCTCGACCGTGCCGATCAGTGCACGAGTGGCCCGCTGCGCCCGGGACACCAATTCGGCGTACCCGGATTGCCCGAGGACTTGCGAAATCGCCCAAGCACCGGCAAGAGCAGCAACGGATTTGGAACCGAGAAGCGTGGGATTGACCACCGGGTACCCCGGCCAGTCCGTGAGTCCGAAATACTGCTTGCGATGCAGATCTCGCCCTCGGTGCAGCAGGACCGAAACGCCTTTGGGCGAGTATCCGTACTTGTGGAAGTCGACGGACATGCTGGTGACCCCGGGCACCCGGAAATCCCAGGGTGGCAGATCACCCCACCACGGCAACGCAAGCCCACCGATGCAGGCGTCGACATGCAGTGGAATCGAATGTGCACGAGCAACTTCCGCGACATCGGCGATCGGGTCGAGCACCGCGAACGGGTAGCTGGGCGCGGAGACGACGATCAAGACCGTGTCTTTCCGAACTGCCGTCGCAATATCTTGTGCGCCGACGCGCCCCGACGTGGGATCTACTGGTACCAGGATCAGTTCCAGTCCGAGCAGGTGAGCTGCCTTGTGGAAAGCGGCATGCGCGGTGGTCGGAAGAACCAGCGAACCCTCACCCGGCGGGAGCCCACGGAAGTCGCGAGCTGCCTTGACGGCCAACACACAACTCTCCGTTCCGCCGCTGGTGACATTGCCGACGACTACGCCTCCGGCGTCTGTATCTGCGGCTGGGTCTGAAGCTCCATGGAGGAACTCGCGTGCGAACGCAACCAACTCACGCTCCATCACCGCGGTGGACGGGAACACCGTCGGGTCGAGACCGTTGACCGGCTGAACCAATCGAGCTGCGTCCGCTGCCAACTCGTCGAGCGCTGCGAGGCCGCTGTCGTACACGTACGACAGAACCCGGCCTCCGTGCGTCGGAGCGTCCTGCTCGCGAAGCGAACGCAACCGACTCAAGATGTCGGCCGCCCTCTTCTCGAGGTTTGCGCTCTCGACGATCTTGCCCTGAAGTTCCTCGGCCCGAGTGGAACTCATCGTTCACCTTTCGTTCTCGTGAGTGGATTCTTGTTCGGTGCGGTAATTCCGCAATACGACCAGGCTGATCGCAACCAGGATCGCCGGCACGACCGAGAAGCCGAGGGCAATTCCGGTCAGCGCCGATTCCGGTTGCACGACAGTCTCGCCCGCAGTTTTCGAGACGAAGCCGGTCACCGCGAGTACACCCAAGAACACCGCGGGTCCCAGGGCAAGGCCTGCGGTTTCCGCGGCGGTCCAGATGCCACTGAGCGAACCACCGCGTTGGCGCCCACCGATTCGCGCGTCGTCCTCGATGACGTCCGGAAGCATCGCCAGCGGGAACACCTGCATGCCGGCGTAGCCGACGCCGGCAAGCGCGACGGCACCGTAGATCCACGAACCCGCGTCGACAGCCGCAAGCGTCAACAACGCCGTGGCGACGACGAACAGAACCGAAGACACCACGTAACCGCGAAGCTTTCCGTACCGATGCGAGAACCGGTACCACAGCGGCATGACGACGAGAGCTGGTCCGACGAGTGCAACGAACAGACCGGTGAGCGCACCTTCGTTGCCCATCACATAGGTCGCCAGATATTGCGCACCCGCCAACATCACGGCGGTGGCAAGAGCTTGGAGCACGAAGACGCTGACCAGCAATCGGAACGCGCGGGTACGTCGTATCGCGTCGAACCCGTCCCGGTACTGCGAGAGCAACGAGCCGACCGGCGCGTCCGCGTGAGTCACCGTGTGGCGCGCGGCTCCGCGAACTGCCCAGATCATTGCCCCGCACATCAGCGCCGACACCCCGATCGCCATGACCAGATAACCGCGTGCTCCGCCTCCGGCAGCATCGCGGAGCTCGGGTCCGCCGGCGCCGATGACCAGAATTGTCAGGGCCAACACCGCAATTCGAACCGATACCAACCGAGTGCGCTCGTGGTAATCGCCGGTCAACTCGGTCGGCAACGCGATATATGGAACCTGAAAGAGGCTGTAGGCACTCGCCGCGAGCAGGAAGAAGACGAGCACCCACATCGCCCCGACTCCTGGGCCGGCCGACACCGGGGCCGAGAACGTGAGAATGAAGAGCAACGGCAGTCCCAGAGCGCCTGCGAGCATGAGTGGCACTCGCGTACCGGTTCGATGAGAGCTTCGGTCGCTGATCGACCCGATCAGCGGATCGATCAGGACGTCGGCGATTTTCGGGACAATGACCACAAGCGACGCGAGCGCCGCGGCAACGCCGAGCGTGTCGGTCAGGTAGTACGCCAGTACCAGACCTGGCAGAACACCGAATCCACCCGTACCGACACTTCCCGCTGCGTATCCGGCCACCACACCACGCGAAAGCCTGTCGGGCGATCTACCTTCACGAAGACGTACCGGTTTGTCTGTAGTCACCGTCCACACACTAATGTCACGACTTCGTACCGCGAGGGCAAAAGAATCCCGATGACCAGAAGTCGCTCACTCGGACGGGCCTGGCATGCCAGACTGTGACCCGATTCGCACACGAAACGAAGGTCTGAAGACGATGGTTGACCCACTGCGAGAGATCTGGCCTCCGTACGGAGTCACGATCACGTGTGGGCCCATCACCTTGCTCCCTGTGCGCGACGATCATTTCCCCGAACTCACTGCGCTGGTCCGAGCCGGCATTCACCCTGCCGAACAGATGCCGTTTCTCGTCCCCTGGACGGTGGGCACTCCCGACGAAGTGTCGCGAAGATTCATCCAATACCACTGGTCGGTCCGCGGAGCGATGACCATGACCGACTGGAAATTCGAAACAGCCATTGTCGTCGACGGAGAAACCGTCGGCTGCCAGGCGTTCGCCGCGACGGACTTTCCTACCAGTCGTACCGGTGAAACCGGCTCGTGGATTGGACGCGGGTTCCAAGGCCGGGGTGTCGGCACTCTCGCCCGACAGGCAATCTGCGCATTCGCATTCGACTCTTTGGGTGCACGAAGCGTGGTGTCATCGGCATTCACGGACAACCCCGCCTCGATCACGGTGTCCACCAAAGTCGGGTACCGCGCAGACGGCACAGTAGAGGAGTTGGCTGCCGACGGTCGCATGACCGTGCGTCGTCTCTTCACCCTCAGCCGCGAAGATTTTGTCGCACCGCCGTATCCCGTCGAAGTGACCGGCGTGCGCGCGTTCAAGACGATGCTCGGCATCGACTGAGCGAGCTACCCGTGCACCGTGAGAACCGAGAGAGCAGCGACAACCGGAAGACCAGTGACAACCGGAAGACCAGGGACAACCGGTAGAACAGACACATGGAACCCTCCGACATGATGGCCGCAGTCACCTCGTCCATGCGCGACCGTACCGGGCGCACCCTCGAAGAATGGGTTGAGGCCGTACGGACGTCCGGGGTCGACCCGCTCGATCAGAACGAAGTGCGCAAGTGGCTGAAAGCAGAGCACGGTGTGCCGCAGAATTCGCAGTGGGCAATTGCATTCGAGACTGCCGAACAGGCCGGATGGGTGGAGCCGACCGTCGAGCAATACATCGACCAGCAGTACAGCGGCCCGAAGGCAGCACTGCGGCCGATCTTCGATGCAGCCCGACGTCTGATCGAAGAACTCGGAGCCGATGTTCGGGTCGAAGGCCGCGGAACCTACACACCCTTCGTTCGCGCTCGCCAATTCGCCGCCATCGCAGCGGCCACCAAGGCCCGAGTCGACCTCGGACTACGTTTTGTCGAGGCCCCCGAATCCGAACTTCTTGTGCCAGCCAAGGCTCCCGGGCAGTCGACCCACAAGATCGGGCTTACCAGCACCGCAGACGTGAACGACGAAGTCGGATCGCTGACAGCGATCGCGTATCAACAGAACGGCCGGTAGGTCACCCACTCACCGCCACGCAAACGCACCTGCAGGCTGCACGAAAGTCCCTGTCCTCCTTGTCGGAGAACAGGGACTTTCTTCACCGCGGGGGAAGGTCGCTGCGACGTGTCAGCTCAGGCCGAAGAGCGCGCCGATGATGGTCCGAGCAGCCTCGAAGAGCGCGTCGACGGACGGAACACCGATTTCAGAGCTGATGGAAAAAAGGGAACCCAACATACGATCCTCCGGAGATAGTTTCTGAATGGCTTACTGCCACAAGGGAAATGCTACCGATTCCACTTGCGGAACTGAAGCAAGGGGACCACGGGAGTGACAATTCCGGACCAAAGTCCCGGCCCGTTAGATCTACTGCACCCCAGTATGATTGCGATCCTTCGAATCCGAATCGACACCTTCGAGATAGCCGACGAGAACTTGGGCGACCTCCGCCAACACCTCAGTGCTCGACATTTCCGAGTGGGAGCAGTCGACCAGGTACGCCCGCAACGGCCCCACCAGTTCGGACCACCTTTCGACCAGGTGACGATGTTCAGGCAGATCATGCTGCGCCACAAACAGTTCCACTGACCCGAAATAGTGCCTCGGCGTGTGGTCCCGAACGATTCGCGACAGTTTTTCCACCCGACCCACTACTGATTCGAGTACCGTGTCGGAAAGGAAATCCATACCGGTCTGCCTTCGGATCTCTGCCGCAACGTCTGTGAAAGTCAGTGCTGCAGTTTCAGTTTCAACCTCGGATAGCCCGATCTGCGCGAACAGTTCGGAAGGTTTCGGAGCCGCTTGTACCGATGGCATCATCTCCGGTAACAGCGCGTCGAGCATGACAACCGAACCGACCAGATCGCCGGCCTCTTCGAGCTGGCTCGCCATCTCGAGCGCGATCGTTCCGCCGGCAGACCAACCGAGTAGATGGTATTCACCCGACGGCTGCACCGTCCGTACGGCATCGACGTACCCCGACGCCAACTCCGCCACCGTGCCTGGCAATTCACCTGCTCCCGTTGCCTGGATGCCGTACACCCGTCGACCCCGCAGCTGACCGACGAGTCCGGCGTAGCACCAGGCAATTCCGCTGACCGGATGCACACAGAACAACGGCGGCCGTTGGTCATCGGGGTCGCCTCCGAGCATGACGACCGTGTCCAGCGGATCCGAACGAAGCGAATCACCCTCGAAGACATCGGCATGAACGAGATCCATCCGAGAGGCAAGCTCCGCCACAGTTCGGTCGGTGAAAATCCATTGAACCGGGAATTCCCTGTTCAGGCTCTCACGCAAGCGCGTAGCCACTCGAACTGCACCCATCGATGTCCCGCCGAGCTCGAAGAAGTCGTCGTAGCGGCCGACCGATTTCGCGCCGGTCACGCCCTCGAATGCCTGTGCCACGTGACGTTCGGTATCCGAGATGGGTCGATCCACACTCGACCCTGGCTGCGGTGAAGGAGCAGGAAGTGCCGCTGCGTCTATCTTCCCCGAAGCGAGCAACGGTACCTCGCCCACTATCGTCACCGACGAAGGCAGCAGGTGCTTCGGCAGCAGGCCGGAGACGAACCCGCGAAGCTCCGATTCCGTCGCCGAACCGTTTTCCGCCAACGTCACATACGAACGGAGCTCAGCGGATCCGTGCCCGTCGTCACAGACAACGGTTACCGAGAAGGCCACTGCTCCATGGCTTGACAGAGCCGCGTCGACCTCCGCCGGTTCCACGCGGACACCCCGCACCTTCACCTGCGCGTCGTTGCGACCCAGGTACTCGAGCGCTCGGTCGTGACGCCTACGACGCACGAGGTCACCCGTGCGATACATCCGAGTCCCCACCGCATGAGGATTGGCAACAAAGCGCTCGGACGTCAGAGCCGGGGAAGCGACGTACCCCCGTGCCACATTCTCACCGGCGAGGAACAGTTCTCCCGCAACGCCATCCGGAACCGGTCGGAGCCTCTGATCGAGAACAAATGCTGTCGTACCAGGGACTGGAGTGCCGACAGTGACGTCTGCGTCAGTGATCCGTGCGGAAATCGATGCCGCGATCGTTGATTCGGTCGGTCCGTATCCGTTGACGATGCGATGTCGGGGTGACCACGCCGACGCAAGGCGCGCAGAGAGCGGCTCCCCCATCGATTCGACGATCAACGGTTGCACTGCATCCGGATCGACTGTCGCCAGGACCGTCGGCGTCACGATCAGATGTGTTACGTCGGCGGCTATCAGCAGATTCGTGAGTTCTTCTCCCCCGTAGACGAAGTCGGGAGTCAGAATCAGCGTTCCACACCCTGCAGCCGCGAGAAGGATCTCGATCACCGACGCGTCGAAGGTCGACGACGCCAATTGCAGGACTCGGGGGCCACGCTCGAGCTCGGCGATCTCGGCGTGTGCGGTGCAGACGTTCATGATTCCGCGGTGTGAAACCTCCACGCCCTTGGGTCTTCCCGTGGAACCCGACGTGTAGATGACGTAGGCGAGGTTGTCGGGGTGAGCCGGCGTTGCCGATACCTCGGCAGCGCCACCAGCAGTGCGGGATTCGTCCATCGCCACCCACTCGACGCACTCGGGCAAACTCTCGGATGCACCTCCCGCTGTCAAACCGACAACCGAACCGCATTCCTCGACCATCGTCTGCCGGCGCGCTGTCGGCAGCGCCGGATCGAGCGACAGCCACGCTGCGCCTGCACGCGCTACTGCCCACAACGCAACGATCCACAGATGCCCGCGCCCGAGCGCAACGGCCACCACGTCGTCGCGTCCGATTCCTCGGACCACCAACTCGCGTGTCCAGTGCGACGACTCCTCGTGCAGGTCGCGGTAAGTCCAGCGTCTGCCGTTCTCTTCCAGCGCGACGCCGTCGGGCGCCTGACGCAGAGCGCGTTCGAAAATGTCGGCAATCGTCAGAGGTTCGACGTGGCGAGGATTCGCAGCAGTCAGCGCCGAGCGTTCGAGTCCGGACAGCAGTTCGATCTCCCCGATCACAATCGCGGGTTCCGCGGTCACTGATTCGGCGATACGTCTCACCCGCTGCATGAACAGTTCCGCGGTCGACTCGCGGAACTTCTCCGTCGCATACAGCAATCGAATAGTCAGACTGTCACCGGTGTCGACCAGGTCCCACGTCAAGTCGTAACCGGTCGACGCCCCTGCGTTGTCGATGTCGAAGACGGTAATGCCGTCGATCTGCGGCAACTCCAGCGCTCGCCGGTACGCCAGCATGACCGTGAACAGCGGATGCTCGTTCATCCTGCGCGGCGGATCGACCTTCGCAACGACGTCGTCGAACGAGACGTCCGCGTTCGCCATTGCTTCCAGATCGACACGGCGAACCTCGTCCAGAACAGCAGCGAAGCGATCGGTGGAGTTGATCCTCGTGCGCAATGCAACAGTACCCACCATCATTCCGGCGACGCTCAGCAGCGCCGGATCGTTCCGCAGGCTCACAGCTGCTCCCACCACGACGTCGTCCGTGACGCACTCGCGAGCGAGCAGCACGGCAATCACGCTGTGGACGACCATGAATACCGTGACGCCATGCGAACGAGCCAACGCCGACAACGCGTCGTAGGTGGCGCCGTCGAGGACTTCCGTCACCATCTCCTCGGATCGTGAAGACACGGGACTCCGGGGGTTGTCGACGGGTAGAGCCAACACATCCTCGACGCCACAAAGTGCGTCCGACCAATAGTCGAGTTGCCGGTGAGCCATGCTGAGAGAATCCTCGGGGTCACCCAAGCTCTCTCTCGCCCAGAAACTGTAGTCGCCGTAGCTGATCTCCCCCGACGAGCGATCCCAGGGAAGACCTGCCGACCTGGCCTCGAAGGCTGCCACGAAATCGGTCAGGATCGGGCCCATCGACGCTCCGTCGATCGCGATGTGGTGAACAACGATGACCAGGACCGTCAGTCCTGCAGAGTCGACTCCTGCCTTTTCGGCGAACACACGCACACGGAACGGAACATCTCGTTCGAGATCGAACGGCACAGTCGCGAATGCCGAAGCGCTCGCACGGATATCGCCGACGTGTACCGCAGTGAGATCGAATGCAACAGAGTCCATTTCAAGTTGTTGCGGACCGAATTCACCCGGAACACAGACAGTTCGCAATACGGCATGGTGATCGACGACGTCGCCGAGCGCGCTGCTCAAGACCGAACGATCGACGTCGTCTGCCAGGACCGCTGCAAACGTCAGGTTGTACGCAGTCGATTCCGGCTGAAGCTGATTGATCAGCCAGAGTCGTTGTTGCGAGGGCGCCAGCGGGGCCGGCTTGCCGGGATCACGTCGAGTCAGTTCGCGGCGTGTGCCATCGGACGCGCTCGCCGACAGCCACTGAGACATCGCTCGCGGCGACGGATTGTCGAAGACGGCGCGAACAGGCACATCTCGCGCGAAGATCGAGGCGAGTCGACCTGCCACCGCTGCCGCGGCCAACGAATCACCACCTGATTCGAACAGGTTGTGCAGAGCGCCGAAACTTCCGGACACGTGTTCCGACATGACAGCGGTGACGAGTTCCTCCGAAACCGTCACTGCTGCATCGGGCGCCTGGCTCTCGAACACATGGCGCCGCAACGCATCTGCGTCCAGTTTTCCGTTCGTCGTGAGCGGGATCGACTCCAATACGACCACGCGGCCGGGCATCAGATACGCAGGCAACATCGCGGCCAACTCGATTGTCAGCTGATCCGCCTCCACACCATCGCCGACCGCGCACGCAACGGCGATGTCGTCGACGAGGACAACCGCCGCAGCCTCGACGCCCGTGCACCGACGCAGAGCTGATTCGATTTCGGCGGGCTCGACGCGGATTCCTCGCACGCTCATCTGACGGTCGGAGCGTCCGACGAATCCGAGCCTGTCATCCGTGCGGCGATGAACCAGATCACCGGTCCGATAACGGCGGTGCCCACCGGGTGCTGCGATGAACGACGTGGCGGTGCCGGCAGGATCTCCGGCATAGCCCATCGCAAGCCCGGGCCCGCTGACGTACAACTCACCGATCCCGGCCCACGGCACCGGACGCAGTCGCGTATCGAGCACCTCTGCACCGATTCCGGCGAGCGGGACTCCGATGGTGACCCGATGATCCACCTCGGCGACAGTGGTGACCACCGTGCATTCCGTAGGTCCGTACGCATTGAGCATTCGCGCGCGGCGACTCCACGCACGCGCGGTGGAAGGTGAGAGCACATCGCCACCGACTGCCACCACCTCGAGCGAATCGAACCGCTCTGGAGCCATCGTGTCGAGTACGGCTGGAGTGGACAACATGTGAGTGACGCCGCGTTCTGCGACGAATTCTTCGAGTGCCCTTCCGCCGAAAGCCTCCCGAGGAGCGACCGCCAAGGTAGCCCCGGCGCCGATCGCCAACATCATCTCGAGGATTGCTGCATCGAACGTCGGTTTGTAACCGTGCAGCACAACCGATTCCGAAGTCACGCCGTACTTGCGGACAGCATCGTCGGTCAGCAGGCCCAGTCCTCGGTGGGTGACTGCAACGCCTTTCGGTTCACCGGTCGACCCGGACGTGTGAACAACGTACGCGACTGAATCCGGATACTGCCGACCGGGAACAGGGCTGCGATCGGAGAGGACTGTGCGCAGCTGCTTCAGACGTGCCGGTGGCAGGTCGGGGTCGATCGGCACGAATGCCGCTCCCGTTTTCGAGATCGCCAACATTCGGACCAGGTACGCGATAGTCCGCACCGCCGGAATCTCGTACACGGCACCCGGTCCTGCTCCCCGAGCCACCAGTTCCCAGGCTTGGGCATCCGAGGCAGAGTCGAGTTCGGCATACGTCACCGTGCGGTGTCCGTCGTCGAGAGCAATGTTGTTCGGGAATCGCGCCGCGGTGGCGGCGAAGATCTCGGTCAGTGTGCGGGACGAATCGACCTCGGCAGCAGTCCAACTGGGCGCCGCGCCCACCACGAGATCCGAAACGAGTACTGGTACATCCTCGGCAATCGAGGTGAGCACTCTCGACAGCTGTCGGGTAACCGCGTCGGCGGTCGAAGGATCGAATGCGCTCGCGGCATAGATGAGCGCTCCGGTCAATGAACCGTCGTCAGCGGGTGCGAGCGAGACATGCATGGGGAACTTCGTTGTCGCGGTCTCGATTTCGCGAGCCTCGATCGTGAGGCCGGAAACCTCCACGGCAGGGATCGCGAAGTTCTGCAGACCCAGCGCAATCTGGGGAGTTCGTCCACCGAGCAGCTCACCAACCAACTCGGCAGGAACAGAGCTGTTTTCGAACGCTGCCACATCAGCATCGAAAGCTGCACCCAACAGAAGATCGATCGGCACGTCCCCGTCGATCCGAAGGCGAAGAGGCACCGTATCCACGAACATGCCGACCACGCCGTCGAGCTGAGGCGCCCGCCGTCCGTCGACAGCTGTCGCGATCACGACATCGGGATTTCCACTCAGCTTGGCAAGCACCACCGACAACGCCGCATGAACCACCGCGAACAGCGAGACCTTCAATCGGTCGGCTCGCGCCTGCAGTGCCGAGGTGATGACGGCTGGTATCACGAAGTTCACTCGCTGCGCTAAGGTATCCGGCCCGCCATCGGAGTGATCCACCGTCAGCGGAGACACAGATGTCACACCGTCCAGCGTTCGGCGCCAGAACTGCTCGACGACAGGGGAAACGTCACGTGCTGCCTCCCACGCGGCAAAATCCCCGTACTGGATCGGCAACGGAGACCATTGCGAATCCAGTCCAGCTCGTCGCTTGCCGTACGCGGTCAGCAGGTCGCCGACCACCGTTCGCATCGACACCCCGTCGACTGCGATGTGATGAAAGCTCACTGCCAGAACGTGCCTGACCGGTGACACCTGGAGCAGCATCCAGCGCACCGGCAGGTCTGCCGCTACATCGAAACCACGCGAGCCGAACTCTCGCAGCAGCACCTCGACCTCGATGTCGGCGACCAGCCGCGTTTCCATTGTCACGGAGGTCGGAGGATCCACGACCTGAACCGGTGGAGTGCCCGGATACCGGGTTCTGAGGACATCATGACGACCGACAAGATCCGTTGCTGCCTGACGCAGCGCCGCCGCGTCGAGTTCACCGTCGATCTCGATGCAGATCGGCAGGTTGTACGCGCCGCTCGCCGTGTTCCGCTGATTCAGTACCCACATCGCACGCTGGTTTCGTGACAGGGGTGCGGGCGTGGGGTCGCGGCGCGGTTCCAGTCGGACAAGATCGGTCACCGAGTCGTTCTGCTCGAGCGAATCGAGCCGGGCTGCCAACGCCGCAACTGTTGGATGCTCGAATACGGTCCTGAGCGGAACAACCAGCCCCAGAGTACTACTCAAGAGCGAGGTAACCTCCGCGGCCGACAGCGAGTTGCCCCCGAGCGAGAAGAAGTCTGCGTCGCGGTCGTCCTCATTCCCACCGAGGACGGAACCAAAAGCTCCGGCTACAACACGTTCGGTGGCGGTGGCCGGCCCCTCTGCACGGGAAGCATCCAGTGTCGGAGACGGGAGACGGGCGAAGTCGACCTTGCCGTTCCGCATCGGAAGCTCGCCCTCGATGTCGACGATGGCATGCGGAACCATGTACGTCGGAAGGACTTCTGCGGCGGCAGCGCGAAGTTGACCAGTGTCAACTCTTTCGGCACCTGAACTTCTCACGTAGGCGACCAACAGAGGACTTCCACCTTCGGCCGACCGAACCCCGACGACACAGAAGTCGACGTTCGCGACAGACTGAATGACTGCCTCGATCTCACCCGGTTCGATCCGGACACCGTTGACCTTCACCTGCACGTCGGTTCGCCCGAGATAATGCAGGCGATACGTATTTCCCTCGGATTTGGGGCTTTCCGGCTTCCACATCACCAGATCGCCCGTCCGGTACATCCGGGCGCCTGAACCGGTTGCCACGAATCGTTCCGCAGTTCGGGCCGGTTGGCCGGCGTAACCGCGAGCGAGCATTCGACCTGAGAGATACAGTTCGCCGGCGACTCCCGGCGGCACCGGTTCGAGTCGATCATCGAGCACGACGGCGTCGACCCCGGCCAGTGGATACCCGATCGATCCGTCGTGAGTGTCACCCGACAGTTGTTCGATCGACAGTGGTTCGGTAGCAAGCGAATACATCGTCGACTCGGCAGGTCCGTATCCGTTGATGACTCGGCGTCCGGCTTGCCAGCGCTTCGCCAACGCGCCGCCGAGTCGCTCGCCCCCGAACATCACCGTGGAAAGGTCCGGCAGCGAAGGATCGCCGATCGAGGCGACGACAGTAGGTGTGGCGCACAGATGAGTAATTCGCTCGCGCCTCAGTGCTGATGCGAGTCCCGAGCCGAACAGTTCTTCGTTCTTCGCCAGAACGAGCGTGGCCCCGGACGCACTCGCGATGAGCACCTCGAGCAACGTCATGTCGAATCCTGGCGCTCCGCGATGGAATACGCGAGAACCTGGCCCAGCCGAGAATCGACCGGGCAGGTCTTCGGCGATCACACCGAGCCCGCCGTTGGTCACGACCACAGCCTTGGGGGTTCCGGTCGTTCCTGACGTGAAAACTACGTAGGCCGCCAGGTTCTCGGAATATTCGCGCACCGAGTCGGTGACTTTCTCACCACCAGCGTTGCGGCCGCCGATCGCTCCGGTGCCCAGTGTTTCGAGGACATCGCGTACTCGCGCCTGCGGCTGTTCCGGGTCCGTCAATGCCGGAGCTGCACCGACCTTCGCGATTGCCCACAGTTGCACGATCGACGCAATCGACCGATCTGCAGTCCAAGCAGCGACCTGGTCGACTCCAACTCCCCGGGAGCGCAACTCGTCGGCTGCGACATCCGACTGGGCATCGAGTTCCCGGTAAGTCAGTGTATTGCCCTCACCCTCGACCGCCACAGCGTCCGGGGCGGATTCGACGCCGAAGCGCAGCATGGAGGCAAGTGTCGTACCGGAAAGTCGAGATCGATCAGGCCGGTCGACCGCGCCATGTACGGGGACGAGAAGAGCTCGTTCCGCACTGTCCAACAGGTCGATTTGCCCTACGGCGACATTCGGGTCGACAGACACTTGATTCAGGAAGCGCTCGAACCGGCCCGCAAAGCTCGATACCGTCAGATCATCGAATAGATCAGCGTTGTAGACGAATTCGAGACCGAGTTCGCCCCCGACCCCCTCGTCCGTGACGTTGACCTGCAGATCGAAATTTGCGTGCCTGACTTCAGGAGCAATCTGTGTGATGTCCAGCCCTGGTATCGACCACGCGGCGGTCTCAGCAGTTCGGAACGAGAGCGCCACCTGGAACAACGGATGTCGCGAACGCGATCGCGGTGGGTCGATCAGATCGACCAGCGATTCGAAGGGCATCTCTGCGTGCGCGAACGCCGCTACGTCACGCTGACGAACCTGCTCGACCAACCGGCCGAACGAGTTCGACGGATCGACTTCGGTTCGAAGAACAATCGTGCCGGCAAACATGCCGACCAGCTCGTCGAGTTCAGGTGTGACGCGTCCGGACACAACAGTGCCGACAGCTACGTCATTGCTACCGTTGTACCTCGCCAACAGCGCCGCGAGAGCGGCGTGTACAACCATGAACATGGTCGCGTTGTTCGATCGTGCGAGTGTCTGAAGGCCCGTTCGTACCGAACCTGAGATCTCCACCCGACAGCTCGACGCACGGGCGAACGTCGAACGTGGACGATCGAGGGGAAGCGTCACCTGCTCGGGAAGTCCTTCGAGAGCCTGCATCCAGTAGCTGCGTACCGTCTCGGGAATCCCCGATTCCCTTTGCCATGCACTGTAATCGGAGTATTCGAGCGCGAGCGGCGACCACTGCGGAGCGTGCTGCGCCGAGCGGGCGATGTACGCCGCAGTGAAGTCGCGGACCAACAATTCGAGTGATCGAGCGTCGGCGGCAATGTGATGGACGACGACAGCCAGGATGTGCTCGACAGGTGAAACCTGGAGAAGTGCCGCACGTACGGGCGGATCAACGGTGACATTGAAGCCCGAACCCACCAGTTCTGCTACACAATTCTCGGCGTCGCCGCCGTCGAGTGCCTCGAGCTGAAAGGCCGGAAGCGCATCCTCGGCGTCGAGCACCGTCTGAACCGGGCCGCCGCCGACAACCGGGTACACGGTCCGCAGGGTGCGATGGCGATTGATCACGTCACGAATTGCCAGTTCGGCCGCAACCACGTCCAGCTCGCCTGCCAAGCGCAGCACGATCGGGATGTTGTATCCGGCGGAGTCTGTATCCAACTGATTCAGAATCCACATTCGATGCTGGGAAGCTGACAGGTGCACTTCCGTGTTGTCCGAACGAGGCCCCAAGGACACGTCAGACGCGTGCTCCGCGCCGGTTCGCCCTACACCTATCCGCGCAGCAGCGATGTCTGCGAGCTGATCGACGGATGGGTGCTCGAACACATCGCGGACGTCGAGGTTGCAGCCCAGGGCGGAGTTCAGACGCGACGAAAGACGAGTGGCGATCAAGGAATTGGCGCCTTGATCGAAGAGGTTCCGGACCGGATCGACATGCGGAACTTCCATCAAATCGCTCAGAATAGCTGCGACTGTCTGCTCGAAGAAGTCTCGCGACTGCCGAGTCGGCTGCGTGAGAGACACCGGGGTCGGCAACGATGCTCGGTCGATTTTGCCGTTGATCGTGACCGGTAATGACGCGAGCGCCATCAAAGCCGACGGAACCATGTGCGCGGGCAGCAACGAACGAGCAGTCCGCAAGACGCCGTCGAGGTCGTGTCCGCTCCCCGGGGTGATGTAACCGACCAAAGTCGGCCCGCTGTCGAGTTCTCTCACCACTACCGCGGCCTGCTCCACCGACGTGTGAGCCAACAGCGCGGATTCGACCTCGCCCGGTTCGATGCGGTAACCGCGCAGTGCCATCTGACCGTCGGCGCGGCGAACATATTCGAGTCGGCCGGCTCGCCAACGGACCAGATCGCCGCTGCGGTACATCCGTGATCCATCGAATCCGGGTTCAGGCACGAATCGCGAAGACGTCATCGCGGGTCGACCCAAGTAGCCTTCGGCCACCTGCGGACCCGCAACATACAGTTCGCCGACAGATCCCGGAGGGACGGGCTTCAACGACGCGTCCAGTACGTAGCTGCGCAACCCTGGTAGTGGGGACCCGATCGGCGAGACAGTCTCGTCACCGGGGACAAGGTCGAAACTGGTGACATGGACTGTGGTTTCGGTGATTCCGAACATGTTGACGCCCCGCACGTCCGGGTGCCGATCGAACCAAGCCTCCACGCGCCCGGCGTCGAGGCGATCACCGCCGAAAACAATCGTCCGGAGCGGAAGCAGCATTTCCTGCGTGACTTCCGCCAACGCATAGAAGGCGGCCGGGGTCTGATTGAGAACGGTCACTCGTTCCCGCACAATCAGATCCGCGAATCTTTCGGGTGAGCGCGCGACATCACCGTCCACGATCACGAGGGATCCGCCAGTGGTCAACGAACCCCACATCTCCCAGACCGAGAAGTCGAATGCGTACGAATGAAACATCGTCCACACATCTTCGGCGTTGAAGTCGAAGATCTCTCGGGTCGAGGCGAGCAGCGCCAACACGTTGTCCTGAGACACCACTACGCCTTTGGGAGCTCCAGTTGATCCGGAAGTGTAGATCACGTAGGCGGCGGACTCCGACTGTGCAACGGGCCAGTCGGCCGTAGCGTCAGTCGTCTCGTCCACGAAGATGACAAGTTGCTCGTACCCAACGAACCGCCCAGCAGATTCGTCCGTCGACAGAATCGCTTTCGGGCCTGCATCGGCAAGTACGTAGTGGATACGAGCGTCGGGATACTGCAAGTCGATCGGTACGTACGTCGCGCCCGCGCGAACGACAGCGATGATGGCTACGACGAGGTCGACCGATCGAGGCAGGGCGACCGCCACGCGATCACCGACTCGAATTCCTCGATCGATCAAGACAGCGGCAAGGCCCTCCGAACGAACTCGCACCTCTTCATAGGTGAAACGAGTATCGCCACTCGACACCGCGATTGCATTCGGATGCCGGGCTGCGACGGCCCCGAAGAGGTCAGGCAGCGACTGCGCGACAATCGACGGCGCCGGCACCCGAGCCGACAATTCTTCGCGTTCCGCAACACTGAGAACATCGATGTCACGCAACATGATTGACGAGTTCTCGGTAATCGAGCCACACACTCGACGAAGCCGCTCGACCCAGCTCTGCACGGTGCCTGCATCGAACAAATCGTCGGCATATCGGAATGTACCGCGAATACCGCTCGCGTCTCCGTCAATCGTACGATCCTCGCGCACAGTCACTTCGAGGTCGAAGCGAGGGTGCACGGGGGGTAGCGGAGTGCCGTGCGCCGTCAGAGTTCCCATCGCGATCTCGGAGTCGGGCGCTACCGGATCGACAGCGAGAACAACTCGGAGGAAAGAATTCTTCTCGCCCACGGCCCCACCGACCGCACGGTCGACCACCCAGTCGAACGGAACGTCGGCATTGGACAGGGCCGCCACATCAACCTCGCGCACCTGAGTCAAGAACTCACCGAACGTGTCTCCGCCGCGAAGGAGCGTTCGCAGCGCGACGGTCCCGACGAACATACCGACGACACCGTCGAACGAAGGATGCGTTCGTCCGGAGGTCGGGGTCCCGATGACCACATCGGACGCACCGGTGATCTTGCTCAGTGCGATCGCAAGGCAGGCGTGCAACACCATGAAGGTTGTGCAGTCGTGCGCGCGAGCGATCTCGTTCAGCGCCGCATGGATAGGTGAGGGCAACTCGAACGCCACGTCCCGCGCCGACGACGGTTGGTCCGGCCGGCGGGATCTGTCCACGGGAAGCGCCAGAGTCGGATCAACACCGGCGAGTGTGTCGGACCAGAATTCCAGCTGGCGTCCTGCCAAGCTCTGTGGATCCGCGGGATCACCGAGAATGGTTCTGTGCCAAGCGGAATAGTCGCGGTATTCGAGAGCGGGCGAAGGCCAGATCGGCGACCGTCCGTCGGCGCGAGCGTCATACGCCGCGACGAGGTCCGAGACGATCGTCGCGAACGAAAGGCCGTCCAGGGCGACGTGATGGGCAACCACGGTCATGCGGTGGTCGGCGTCGCTGCCGGAGGCGAGGATCAAGCGAAGAGGCGCATCGGTCGCCAGGTCGAAACCCGCCGCAACCAAATCCGCTGACGCAGCCTCGTAATCCTCGGACGCAACCTCGATCAGAGTCACCGGAGTCGCGGTCGCAACCTGGATCGGCCACGCATCGTGATTCTGGTCGAACGAGAAAACAGTACGCAAGACGAGATGGCGATCGGTCAGGTCACCTACCGCCGCCCTCATCGCCTCGATATCCAGAGCACCACTGAACGCGACCTCGAACGCAATGTTGTACGCCGACGACTGGGGATCCAGACGGTTGAGTAACCACAGGCGTTGTTGCGCCGGTGCGATTTCCACGACGAGGTCGTCCGAAATGCGTTGGGGTTCCACCATCCACTCCGCCCGCCCCGCACGGATCACCCGGGCCAGGCGCGCCGGCGTCGGGGCACCGAACACGTCCCTGACACCAACCCGTCTTCCGAGAGCGGAACTCACTCGCGCGGCGACATACACGGCGTCGAGTGAACTACCGCCCCAGGCGAACAAGTCGGAGTGCGGTCCGAGAACTCCGACGCCGAGGACCTCGGCCATCACCGAGGCAATCAATTCCTCGTCGTACTCGATCGGACGGTTGACCGCCGCGCGCTGCTCGGCCGGCGCGGACGACGCCGGTTCGGGGAGCGCTGAACGGTCAGTCTTTCCATGGCTCGTGACGGGCAATGCTGCCAAAATAGTCACCGAACTCGGCAGCATGGAACGAGGAAGTCGGGAAGCCAGATGATCGAGCACCATCGTCTGGCTCAACGGATGAGCTGCACCTTCGGCCACGGTCACATACGCCGCAAGCGACCCGGATCGCTCGACCACCGCTGCTTGCGCAACGCCGGGAGTCGACAGGAGCACAGCCTCGATCTCACCCAGTTCGACGCGTACTCCACGGATCTTGACTTGTTGATCAGAGCGACCCAAGAACTCGAGTTGACCGGCATCGTTCCATCGCACGACATCCCCGGTGCGGTACATGCGCTCGCCGGCACCAGTGGCACCAAAGGGCGCAGCGACAAAACGCTCCGCGGTGAGCGTCGGAGAAAGGTACCCTCGCGCCAGTCCGTGTCCCATCACGTACAGCTCCCCCGCGGCGCCGACCGGAGTGGGCAGCAACGACGAATCCAACACCACAGCGGAAACGCCGTCGATCGGGCGCCCGATCGGAGTATCACCACCAGGCGCGAGCGGCTCGCTCATGAATGCCGCGACGGTTGCTTCACTGGGCCCGTACGAATTCACGATGTCGACGTGACTCGACCACGCATCCACTAGCGCTCCCGGCGGTCGCTCGCCGCCGACGTTCAGGACTCTAAGTTCCGGCAAAGCCCGAGGATCCATCGTCAACGGAACCGATGGCGTCGAGTTCAGGTGCGTGACACCTTCGAGCCGCAAATAGTCTTCGAGGTCCACTCCGCCGATCAATCCGGGAGGAACGATCACTGCGGTCGCGCCGCAGCCGTGTGCAAGCAGAATCTCGAGGATCGCCACGTCGAACGATGTGTTTGCAAGGAGCGCGACGCGGGAGGAACTATCGATGTTCAGACGCCGTGCGTGAGAACGCAGCAACGGCACAATGCCTCGGTGCGTGACCGCGACACCCTTCGGTCGCCCGGTAGAACCAGAGGTGTAGACCACGTAGGCGGTGTCGTCGAGAGACAGATCGGCGATAGATGAACCCACCCCCACGCGTCGATCCACCGGCCCTTCGACGGTCTCGTCGCCACTGGGATCAACGACGCACACCCAAGCCGGCACGTCCACGAGTTCGCCACCGACCACAACCGACACGTCGGCGTCGTCGAGAATGAAAGCGACACGCTCGGAGGGTGTTTGAGGATCCACGTAAAGAAGGACAGCACCAGCCCGCACTACCGCGTGGAATGCAACTACGGAATCGGTCGAGCGCTCGGTGAGGATCCCGACGACGTCGCCTCGTCCGACTCCGTTCTCCACGAGCAAGGCGCAGAGTGCATCCGCGCGAGCGCCGAGCTGGTCGTAAGTGACGTCCACACCTTGCTCGCGGATCGCGACAGCACTCCCCTGCCCTGCGCCGCCTCTGATGACCGAATCGAGCGTCGCGAATCCGTCCGTCCGCGGACCCAGCGCGGGGACCAGATCCTTCACTTCGTCCGTCGAGAGGATGCGGAGGTCACCGAGCGCATGGGTAGCCGAGTCGAGGAACCCCTCGAGTAGCCGAACGAACTGACGATGATGCATCGCCAGGTCACGTTCGCTGTAGAGGTGCGGATTGGCTTCGAAGGACAGGCGAACGTTCTCCCCCGCGATCGACGGATAGATGCTGAAGAACAGGTCCTCGGTGGGTCCGGATGTGAGGACGTGAAATTCGCCGACGACGTCACCGAGCCGAATCGCTTCGTGAAACATCATGACGTTCACGGCCGGGCCCGCCGCCTCACGGGATCCGCCCTGCCCCTCCTGGAAGCCCATGTCCTCGTAGCGGAATCGCTGGTGGCGTAGTGCACCGGTCATCTGAACCGAGATCTGACGCACCAGTTCTCGTGGCGACAGATCCCGTTCGAGTTGCGCACGAACAGGCACGATGTTGGACAGCATCCCACCTGAACGTCTCGACGTCGCCGTGGTGCGGCCGGACACCGGCAAGCTGAGGACTACGTCATCGGAATCAGTCATGCGACCGAGATAGGACGCGAATGCACCGACGAGGACCGCCACCTCGGACGTAGTCCACTCGGTCGCGACATCCGAAAGCTGTTTTGCAAGAGTTGGATTCAGTGTCCGAACCATCATGCGCTGCGGCATGGACGTCAGCCCGGCGCCGTCGGCGAGGCGAACCGGGCGGGGCAGGCCTTCGGACATCTCCGTCCAGTACTGCTCGTCCGATCGATACCGCGACGAGGATCGGTAGTCGACGTCGAGGTCATGCAGTGCACGTACCCCGAAACCACCGAAAGGAGTCAGCGTCTTGCCATGAACCAGATGCGAATAGCGCTCGGCCACCCGAGCGGTGAGTGTCATCGCCGCATGTCCGTCGAGCACGAGGTGATGGGCGTGCGAGTACCAGTAGTAGTGCTCATCTGCCAGGTGAAGCAAGGTCGCCGAGATCAGGCGGTCAGACATCACGTCAAGTGGCCGTGAGTATTCCGCTGTCATCCACTCGTTCGCGCGCTGAACCGGGTCGCGGTCGCTGCGTAAGTCGAGGTATGCGAGATCGTCGACGATCGAATGATCGACGACCTGTGCCGGCTCGGCATCGGTAGCGACGAGGCGAACGAACGGCGACTCCAATTCATGACATGCCGTATTCGTTGCCTCGATCAGCGCGTCGACGTCAACCGGTCCGCGTAGTTCCACGTACTGAGCCACCGCGAACGGAGTTGACGGACTCAATTGCTGCGCGAACCACAGCGCGAGCTGAGCCCGAGACAACGGAAAAGCACTCAACCCGTCACCTCACATTTCACCAGCCTTGTTTTTCACGAACGTTCGGTGGCTGATCACGTGAATCCATGGGAGCGAACACCACGAACGGCCGAACCGAACCCTACTGTCTCGTCTAAGTTTTCACCACTGGGCCAACACTGCTAGACATGTCGACGCAGCTTTCACGCACTCAAACGTCAGGAGCTTCAGCGGATGAACAACGACACGGTGGGACCAAAGTCCGACGACGATTCCGGGGCTGAACCGATCGGCTCCAACACCATCCCACCGAGGGGCCCGGAGCGCGAAACCAAGGGGGCGGCCGCTTTTCTCCGAAGCCGTAGAACGGCAGTCGCGATCACCGCAACGACGCTGGTAGTGGGCGGTTTCGTGGCATGGCTCGGGTACACGGCATACGAGGCGAAAGACAACCTGGAGGCGGCTCGCGACCACGCACAGTCGGCGAAGAGCGCTCTCCTGGCCGGAGATACGGGAGTCGCAGAGTCTGCCGCGGCGGAAGCCGATCGCGAAGCATCGGCCGCATACGACAACACCCATTCACTCCCCTGGAACATCACCGCCGCAATTCCCGTCATCGGGTCGCCGTTCGAGTCGACGCGCCAGATGACCGAGGTCGTTCAGGGGCTTACGCGTGACGTTCTCGGCCCTGCCGTGACTACCGGAACTTCACTCGCACCAACGGAATTGGTGCAGCCCGGTGGGCGCTTGGCACTCGCACCGTTACGCGAAGCGGAACCGAAACTGGCCGAAACAGCTATCGCCGCGGAATTGCTGTCGTCGCAGGCACAGGAAGTTCCCGAATCGAAGTACCTGGGCCGAGTTAACGATGCCAGAGCAGAATTACAGTCGCAGACAAGCGAACTGGCTACCCTCCTGACGAACACCGCCACCGCGGCGCGCATCGCACCGGCGATGCTCGGCACCGACGGACCGCGCAACTACTTCATCGGTTTCCAGACCAATGCGGAAGCGCGAGGAACCGGCGGCCTGTTGGGTGGATACGGCATCGTCCGAGTCGACAACGGCGCCGCTCGGGTGGACACACTCTCCCCCAACTCCGAACTAACACTGGACAATCAACCGATAGACCTTGGTCCTGACTTCAACCAGCTGTACGGAAACAGTCGACCGACCACCGATTTTCGCAACAGCAACCTCAGCTCGCACTTTCCGTACGCAGCGCAGATCTGGCAGTCCCTGTGGTCACAGGAGTCCGGGGGTGAGCTGGTCGACGGCGCGATAGCGACCGATCCGATAGCACTGAGTTACCTCCTCGCGGCGGTGGGACCAGTAGAGATGCCGGACGGAGAGTCGGTAACGGCCGACAACGTCGTTGAGTTGACCGAGTCGACCGCGTACGCACGCTTTCCCTCCGACAACAAGGCACGAAAGCAGTATCTGCAGACAATCGCGGCCCGTGTCGTGGCGAAGATGACCGGGAACATCAAGTCGCCGAGCGCATTACTGGAGGCTCTGGGCAGAGGTGTCAGCGAGGGCAGAATCGCAGTGTGGAGCTCTCACCCCGACGAACAATCGGTTCTTGCCGACACCGTCCTCGGGCACACCATTCCCGATGATGCCGCTCCGTACGCCGGTGTGGTGATCAACAACCAAGCCGGCAACAAGCTCGACTACTACCTCACACGAGAAATCGACTACACAGCCCAGACGTGCACCGGCGACACCCGAAAGACAACGGTCACCGTTCGACTGACCAACAACGCGCCCGACGCCGACCTGACCGAATATGTCAGCGGGATCGTCGACAACCCCGGACGACTGCCCAATGGCACCAATGTGGCTGCAGTCACTCTGCTTGCGACAGCCGGCGCCAAACTCGATGCCGTCTCCGTGGGTGGACAGATTTCGTTTGCCGTCAACGGAACCGAACAGGGTCACCCGGCCTACATGACCAGGGCCGTCATTCCGCGAGGCCAGACGGTTGAGCTGAAGTTCGATCTGACCGAGCCCACAGCCGAGGGCGAAGCTCGCGTACCGGTCCAGCCGCTTGTCGACGACCCGAAGATTACCGTCGACGTTCCTAGCTGCTGAGCTTGTCCGGCAAACGTCGACGAGGCCCCTGGCATGTCGCCGTTTGTCGGACTCGTGAACTTTCAGCAGATTTGAAACTTTGGCGAAGGCTAGCCTATGCTTCCTGACGCGCCTGGAACCGGCCGTCGGCTGCGATCCGTCGGAGTCTCACTCCTCGGCGCATCGACAACGGAAGGTTCCCCATGCGATACGCCCGTGTGCGCTCACTTCGCCGAACTGTGGCGCTGAGTGGATTGGTCATTGCCGCCCTGGTAATCGGCGGATGCAGTAACAACGACACCGCAACCGAATCGAGCAGCAGCGACTTCGAAACCGTCACCATCGAAAGTGCGCTCGGAAACGCCGTCATCACCGAAAAGCCCGAGCGAATCGTGACTCTCGGCATGGGGTCGGCGGAGACCGTAATCGCGCTCGGCACGATCCCCGTCGGCGTCGAAAAGTACGCATGGGGCAGCGACGACACCGGGTATCTGCCGTGGGTCCACGAAGCGGTCACGAAGCAAGGTGGCGAACTGCCAGAGCAGTTCACCGGCGGAACCGATCTCAACATCGAGGCGATCATCGCTCTCGAACCCGACCTGATCCTCGCCCCGTGGTCCGGCATCACACAGCAGCAGTTCGACTCACTCAACGCGTTCGCGCCGACCGTCGCCTACGCCGAGAGCCCCTGGACCATCACGTGGGAAGACCAGATCAACGTCATCGGCAAAGCCATGGGCGAATCCGAGAAGGCGACAGCCGAAATCGACAAGATCAAGTCGCAGTTCGCGGAATCGACTGCAGCACATCCGAACTACGCCGACGTCAGCTTCTCCTTCATCTACAACACGGGCCCAGGAACCCTCGGCGTCTTTTTCGCCGAAGAGCAGCGTGTGGCCATGGTCCGCGCACTTGGCCTGCAGGTGGATCCCGTCGTCTACACCTTGACGGAATCTGAAGGAACAGACTCCGCCGTCATCGGCCTCGAGAACGCAAACCTCCTCGACAAGTCCGACCTGCTCTTCACCTTCTACTCGGACCCGGCCAACCGGGCCGAGATCGAAGCGCAGCCCGCTTACCAGGCAATCCCCGCTGTGGCTCGGGGAACTGTCATCGCTCCGACCGAACAGCCCTTCGTCACCGGTTCCTCGATGATCAACCCTCTGACCGTGCCCTGGTCGCTCGAGCGCTACGTGCCGATTATCGACGAGGCAATCGCGAAGCTGAACAAGTGATGTAGATCAGCATCGTGCGATCGAGAAGCCCGCGTCCTATTCGGACGCGGGCTTCTTGCCGTCGCGTTCAGCTTTGAATCGCATCCACTCACTGCTCAGCATGCGATTGTCGATGATCCACCCCATGTAATCGCGCATGTTGAGCACACGAATGTACGCGGGACCGTTGGGGTTTGCGTACTGCAGGGCCTCGGTCGCAAGCTTGCGTTGATTCTCGAGATATACGTGCTCTGTTTCGAGGAATCCGCCCCACACGTCGGAATCCATGACGTAGTAGTGAGTCCGATCCCGAGGCTTGCGCGTGAGCTTGACGAACCCCCGGTCGATCAACCGACGAATGTAGGTGGACACCGATCCGCGACTTGCTCCGAGTGCCTGCGCCAACTCTTCGGCGCTGACCCCTGGCGACTCGCTGATCAACAGATAGCCCGCAATACGTCCTTCGATGCGGGCCCCACCGCCGGACTGCCAGTACACGGAGAACTGGTCGATGAACCAGGTGGAGAAATCGTCACCGCGAGCAGGGCTGGCATCGCCCATTCGTTGAGCCTCCGACGTCTCTGGGTACGAACAATTCGCCACTATTGTGCCAGCACCACCGTCACCGAGCCGAAATCACCAGCCCTGGAGTGGTTGCGATGAACTCGAGCTGTTCGATTGTCAAAGGCGACGCCGATGTGGAGCCAGCCGATGTCACGAACTGGGTCACCACTACTGTTTCGCCGGAGGGGTGAACAACCCGGACCGTGTCATCGCCCGAGCCATCGGGATCGACCAGGCGAGTCACGGTGGTGGAGCCTGGCAACGTCAGTGTCTCACCCGGTTCCGGCACAGCGGTACCAACTGATATTTCGACATCGCTGCTGCCGTCCGCTGTCGAGGCGACGATCCGCTCGCACACTCCTCCCTGTCCGTAATCATCTGGAACCAACGAACCGAGCGGGCGCTCCAAAGTGACGCCTGCCGCGCCGAGATCCTTCCAACGTGCATCGAGCAACTGATTCAGTCGGTCGATATCCATGCGCGACGCAGGTGGACCGGCATTCACAGAATCGGTGTAGCAGGATGCCATCGGCGGCGGCGTCGAGTCTGGAACCGGCGCAGTCACCGCAAGCCCCGGCGCGGTCGCTAACGCGATCAGTTCGTCCATCGTCAAGAGCGGGGAAGCATCCGACGAAGTTCCGGTCGACGTGTCGACGCTGGCAACAACCCGGGATCCATCACCGAGATACGCGACGACTCCGCGCTCGCCCCCGACTTCCGAACCGTCTGTGTCTTCGAAATCGGCTCTGTCCTCGAAATCGGCGATGTCGAGCACTGTTCCGTTTTCGAGATGCTCCCGCCGATCCACCAGACCCTCCAAGCACGGCGGCACCGGCTGATCCCATGCACGCACCTGAACCGAGATATCCGCAGTCCGCCCGACGCGAGTCAAGGTTCCCTTCGCCGACGTAGAACCGCTGAACTCGATCGGGTCGACCCCGTCAGGAAACGAGGCACCCCGGTAATTCTGGATCGGCGCAAACTCGAGCGATTTCGATGGACTCGCAAATGCAACGTCGACATCGGAAGGCAGCGATTCGAGTAGTGCGTCGCTCATGGCGGTGGCCTTCGGTCCCGAGAACCATGGATAGTCCGGGTCGTCATAGCCGGGCTCACCGGCAAAACCGTAGTTGATACGCACCGGCGGACCCGGCGATGCCACCGAATCGCAGCCGGGAATCGACGCGCCCGTGTCTTCGTTCGTCACCGCCGCGACAACAGTTCCCAAGGCGACGATCGAGACGATCACCAGCCCGTCACGCCAGGTCCATTGCTCGCGGCGACGGTTCGACTCGTGTGCGGTGCGCCCAGACATTTCTCGATCATTGCCTACCACAACAACTACGTCGCTATCCGACATACCCGCTGAGGTCGTAGATCGTGGAATTTCCCACCGTTGTCGACGTGAAATTCGCTTCGACCCATTCCTGGATGACACTCGACGTGCTGTCCCCGCTTTGGCCCTCTCGCTGGCTTCCGCCCTGGCCACCGGCAATGTAGTAGTGAATTTTTCCGTCTGCCACGTACTGGATGAATTGATCCAATGTCGGTGCGGGATCGGAACTCCAACCGCCGATCGCCATCACCGCGGTATTGCTGGCCAACTCGTAGGTTGCTGCGCTTTGCGAGCCGTTGGTCGCGGCCGACCACGTGGTGCCCGCATTGACCAGCATTGCCGTCAACTCGGAAGTACTTTCACTGCCGCTACTCAGTTCTTGCCCGTTCGACGCCGGATTTACAGTCGCGTCAGAAGAATTCGGCGGAGCGTCACCGTTTTGCAGCTCTGGGCCCCCACCCATACCTCCTCCCCCGCCGATTCCGGAGTCGGACACGGCGCCGGTCGGTCCGGCCGTCGGGATGGACCCACCGTGCGCTGTTGCGGCAGTGGCAATCGCGTAAGACGCAGAACCGGTTATCCCTGCCAACGATCCAAGAATCAATCCAGCGACAGCGAGCTTGCGAAATCGATCCTTAGCTCCCACGAGAACCAGGATCGCGCCGACGACAGTGCCTACCAACAGAATCCACTTCAGCATCGGCAGCCAGTCGGCATTGCGGTGCAACAACACCCAGCTCCAGATTCCTGCGGCCAGCATCGTCGCAGCCAACCCGCAACGTCCGATCCAACGGGCACGGACCAACCACAGAGCGTATCCACCGGTCCCGATCATCCCCGCGACGGCGGGCGCCAGCGCAACTGTGTAGTAGGGGTGGATCGTGCCGGACATGTAGCTGAAGATCAGGCCGGTAACGAGAAACCAGCCACCCCAAAGGATCAACGACGCACGGACAAGATCTGTGCGCGGTGCGCGCCCACAGGCGAGCAGGCCGAACACCAGCGCAATCAAAGCCGCAGGAATAAGCCAGGAAATCTGGATACCCATCTCGCTGCCGAACAGCCGTTCGAGTCCGGCACTTCCCCCGAAGCTCGAACCTGCACTGCCACCGGCCATTCCGCCACCGCCACCGGTGCTCCCGAAAAGTCGACCCAATCCGTTGTATCCCACTACCAAGTCCATGACGCTGTTGTTGGTCGATCCGCCGATGTACGGGCGAGAATCAGCGGGCCACAGCCACACTGCCAACACCCACCACCCAGCCGATATGACAACGGACGCAGCACCGATCACCAGGTGGACCAGGCGAGTCCGCAAGCGCACCTGTCCGGCGATCAAATACGCGGCACCAAATGCAGGCAACACCATCAGCCCTTGCAGCATCTTGGTGAGAAAGGCAAACCCCAGCGCTACTCCTGCGAGCGCCACCCACATAGCGGCTCGACGACCTATCGCCGTGCACATGGCGCGAATAACGAAGTAGCCGGCGAGAGTCATGAGCAGAACCAACAGTGCATCAGGATTGTCGAACTTGAACATCAGGGCGGCAGCGGGCGTAGCTGCCAAAACAGCTCCCGCCACCAAACCCGCAGCGGGCGACGCCACTCGTTTGACGGCCGCGTATACGAGCGCAACCGATCCGATGCCCATCAATGCCTGCGGAACTAGAAGGCTGGCACTCGAAAATCCGAAGATTCGTCCGGACACACCCATGACCCACAATGAAGCGGGCGGTTTGTCGACAGTGATGAAATTCGAGGTATCGAGGGAACCGAAGAACCACGCTTTCCAATTCTGGGAGCCGGCCTGCGCCGCCGCAGCGTAGAAGGTGTTGGCGTAGCCACTCGCAGTCAGATTCCACAAATACAGGACTGCCGTTGCCGCCAACAGGATAGTCAGCGCCAATCCTGTACTGCGCCTGCGGAACCACGACGGCGAGGGCTCCGCGCGATGGGCAGTTGGTGCCGGCCGCCGAGGCGGGGCCGGATGCAGAACGGCGGTCATCAGGAAGTCCCTTCACGAGTTACTGTCCTGCCAACGATCGCGTCTCCAACCCTGGCGGCACTGGGAGCCGCCTGGAAAGTTGCTGTGAATGGATCAGGTCAGGGAGCGCTCGAACAACACGACACTGAACCAACCGGTGTCGGCATCGTCTCCGAAGTCACGACGCCCGACCTCGGTAAAACCGGCGTCCAAATAGTAGCGACGCAATCGCACGTTGGTTTCTACACAATCGAGCCGCAGGTACTGCGCGTTCTCCTGCGCGGAACGTCGATGGGCCCAGCCGAGTAAGCGTTCGCCCATCGAGGTTCCCGAGAATTCTCGATCGATGACCAATCCGTGCACGTAACCAGCACGCTCGTTCGAATCGGGCCAGACCACAGGGTCCGACCAGATCAACCGCAGGGCGCCGACAATCCTCGACTGCGCCCGATCTCGCGCAACAAAGAACTCCCCTCTCGAAATCTGCTGCTCGACCTGCTCGACAGACACTTCACGCGGGCGCCACTGGATGATTCCGCGTTCTGCCAACCAGTCTTCTGCCGCATGCCGCAGCGCCAGAATCTCCGGCCCATCGGTCTCGACCGCTTGCACAACGTCCACAACCATATGACCTCCCCCATATCTGCAGCCGTTCACAACAACACGGCCTCCAGGCCCCAACCCGGGTGTATCTCCGAGTTGAAGCCTATCGGCGTGAAGTTGTGCGCCTGAACGGGTGTCACCACTCAGTCAGGTTTTGAATGTGGTGTTGGCCGGCCTCGGTTGCTGCTGCGGGTCAATCGAGGGTGGTGGGATGAACCACGGTTTGTTGTCGGCGCCTATTCGGATTTCCCATTTCCCGACGAACCCGGATTTTCGGTGCATCAACCGATGATGTGAACGGCACAGCAGGACCAGATTGTTCATCACCGTCGGGCCACCGTTCGCCCAGTGCCGGATATGGTGCGCATCGGTCCACGCGGGCACACATGTGCAACCCGGGAACGCACAGCCCTTGTCTCGGGCAATCAACGCCACTCGCTGTTCGGCGGTGACCAACCGTTTCCCGGGTTTCGCATCCAAGGGCGCGCCGTGATCGTCGAGCAGAACGGTGGACAGGAAACAGTCACACCCGAGGAGCCTGGTCTGCGATACGGACAGTGGTCCGAGCCACGGCATGTGCCCGACATCAAGATCAGACACAGCCACTCCACCATCAGCCATGGAGGGTGTTGCGGCGCAGTCCCGATGCTCAGCGAGATCCCGAGCGTTGATGTGCACGTTCACGTGCGGGCGTTGGCCACCATCGGTACCGGTTTTCGCGCAGTCCAGATACCGGCGGATCAGTTCCGTGAACCCGTCCGCGGTCCGTTTCGCCGCCGACCGAGAATCCGGCGTCCCATCCGGTGCCGGGGTCGGCATCGTCAGATTCGACAACGCCGACAGCAGCATTTCACCGGTCAGGGCATCGAAATCCCCACGCACCACCACCCGGCCATTGAGCGTCGAAGCAATCCGCAACTCATTGAGATCGACATCCTCGGCGGGCGGGATCTCATCCGATTCGAACAACCTCTCCAACGTCGCAATCACGTTCCGCACCTTCGTCGTCGTCGCCTCCACACCCGACGCAGCAGCCAACAACAAATCGATGCACTTCGGTAGCGCCTCCTCCGGCATCCCCTTCGGCGGTGACTCACAGAACGCCACGATCAACACGGCATGCTCGAACGAGCAATCCCCGCCATCGAACCGAGCAGCCACCGCCGGAAACGGCCGCAAAGCCGCACCCAACGCGGCGATCTTCTTCCCGTCCCGAACCTGCAGCATCGTGTTCGCCGCCAACCACGAACCGACACCGCGGCTGGCAATCACCTGATCATCCGGGCGCAACGACAACTCGTCCACCACCGCCACACGCACCGCCTCGAGGCGCAGAATCTCCGCACTCGCCTCGACAGCAGCAGCAGCACGCAACTCAGAAGCAGACAACTGCCACAACCGTCCGCGTAACCCCACCGCAGAACCAGACACCACATCCGACAACAAGACGCTCATTGAATCCCCCGATCCCCTCCCCAAATCATACTCGAACACCCGTTCGAGTCAAGAGTGGTAGACCTCGAGCGCCCGCGCTACCGATTCGTCACCCGCAGGTAGCAACGGCAGTCGCACATTGGGAGTCGGAATCTGTCCCAACGCATGCAATACGCCCTTGATCACAGTCGGGTTCGGTTCGGAAAACAGAGCTCCGGACAGCTTCGACAAACTCCGCCCGAGGTCACGGGCGCCGTCCACATCGCCACTGTCCCAAGCTTTTACCAAGCGGACGAACTCAGCGGTCGACACATGAGCGGACGCCAAGATGCCACCGGCCGCACCCAAGGCCAGAAGAGGCGCGAGAAACAGATCATCCCCCGCCAGTACGGCGAAGTCGCCTGGAAGATCCGCGAAGAGTTCGACGGCAGCTGCGTCGATACCGCCCGCGGCATACTTCACACCAACAACCCCGGGCAAAGTACCCACCTCCTGCATAGTGCCGCTGTCCAGATCGCACGCAGTTCGGTACGGCACGTGATAGACGATCAGCGGCACTGGGCTCGACGACTGCAGATGCGCGAAATGCGCCACCACACCGGCTTTCGACGGCCTCGTGAAGGAGGGAACCGGCACCAAGGCCGCCGAGACCTCAGGCCACCGAGCCAGCCTCCCGAGCGCCTGCGCACTGCCCGCCGTGTCGTTACTGCCCGCGCCGACGATCAACGTCGCACCTCTCGCACGGCACACATTCGCACAGATATCCAGAACGGTCACTCTCTCCTGTTCGGTGAGTGTTGCGGCTTCCGCTGTAGTCCCCAGCGCAACGAGTCCGACCGCACCCTCGGAGAGGACCTGGTGCGCAAGCTGTTCGAGTGCATCGGTTGCAATACGACCGTCGCTCTCGAAGGGCGTGATCAGTGGAACATGGATTCCGGCCAGGTCAACTCGAGTCGTAGTCATAGAACTCAGCCTCACCGAACAAACCTTGTAGGTCTAGTTCGCATTTCCATCGTCGAGCGTAAGCTGAGCTGATGCTCGATGTTCGCCGACTGAAGCTCTTGCGCGAACTAGCGCTGCGCGGAACCATCGTTGCCGTTGCCGAGGCGCTGTCGTTCAGTCCCTCCGCGGTGTCGCAGCAGTTGGCCGTCCTCGAACGTGAAGCCGGCGTGCCGCTGCTGGAACGAACAGGCCGTCGCGTCCGACTGACACCCGCCGGTGAGAACCTCGCACGTCATGCCGAAGCCATCCTGCAACGCCTGGAGCAGGCGTCAGGTGAATTGGTCGACGCACGTCGTGGACTGGCGGGGCCGCTGCGCATCGGAACGTTCCCGACCGCGGCACGGGCGATCCTCCCGGCGGCATTGATCGCCCTGTCTCGCGAGCATCCCGGGTTGGAACCGATGGTTTCGGAGATCGACCCGGCGGACGTCGCCGACGACCTACGAGCTGGGACTCTGGACTTGGCATTGATTCACGACTACGACTTCGTCCCTCGCCCCACCGAACCGGGCCTGACGACATTGCCGCTGTGCAGCGAAGCCGTGTACCTCGCTTCGAGTGACATCGAGTCAGATTCCCACGACGCTGTCGCATCGCTGACCGACTGCGTAGAACGTCCCTGGATTACCGCAATTCCCGGAACTGCTTGTCATGCAATGACTATTCGCGCATGCCAGGCAGCTGGATTCACCCCGAAAGTGCGACACCACATCGACGAGTTCGCCACCGTTCTCGCCCTCGTCGCTGCGGGACAGGGTGTTTCGCTGGTTCCTGAACTCGGAGCAATCCATCCGCCGCTAGGTGTGCGCCTGACGCCGATGCCCATTCGACGAAGGACGAAGATTGCACACCGAGCGGGCTCCGACGCTCACCCGGCGGTCGCAACCGTGACAAACGCGCTTCGCTCGGCCGTCCCACAACTGCTGGACGCCGAGCAATAGCGGCATCTACATGTCGAGCCCGAGGTCGAGGACCGTCACCGAGTGTGTCAGGGCACCTACAGCGAGGTAGTCGACGCCGGTTCGGGCGTACTCTGCGGCAACGTCGATGGTGAGACCACCGGATGACTCGAGTTTGGTTTCTGGAGCAACAGCGTCTCGGCGCTGGACCGCGATCTGCGTCTGCCACAGCGGGAAGTTGTCCAGCAGAACAAGTTCCACGTTCTCCGCCAGCACCTGATCGAGCTGAGTGAGGTTGTCGACCTCAACTTCGCACTCGATGTCCGGGGCGAGCTCACGGACCGCACGAAGTGCTGCGACCACCGAACCGGCAGCAGCAACATGGTTGTCCTTGATCAACGCCGCGTCACCCAATCCCATACGGTGGTTGACGCCTCCGCCCACGTGGACTGCATATTTCTGCAGAGAACGCAGTCCGGGCAGCGTCTTTCGGCTGTCCCGCACTTTGGCACGAGTGCCGGCGATGGCGTCGACCCACTGTGATGTCGCCGTGGCGATTCCCGAGAGATGGCAGACGAGGTTGAGCATCGTGCGCTCTGCCGTGAGAAGTCCGCGGGTGGGCGCGACAACGGTGAGCACCGATTGACCTGGCGCAACCCGAGTTCCGTCGGCCACCCGATCAACGACCTCGTAGTTACCCGCGCCGATCACCTCGTCGAGAACAAGCAGTCCGACGTCGATGCCGGCGACAGTACCCGAGGAGCGTGAGACGACCGACGCCTTCGCGACCGCATCGGCGGGAACCGTTGCGGTAGAAGTGATGTCGGGTCCATAGCGCAGATCTTCGTCCAGAGCGAGCCTGACCAATGTGAGCAGCTCGTCACGGTCGAGCGGCGCGGGCAGGATCTTCTGCTCGGTCATCAATGAACTCCTGTCAACAACATGTCGGGTATTTCGAGCGCTCCGTCGGCACCCATCTTGATCCGAGTGCTGCGACGCTGATTCGGATCTGTTTCAGGATAGTCGGTGCGGGTATGGCAGCCACGGCTCTCGGTTCGCGCCACGGCCACGTCGACCAATGCAGTCGCGGTCAACGTGAGCGCCGCGTCTTCGAGGTCCGGAGCAGCCACCGCCACTGTCTGTTCGGCGTCGGCAAGCGCGGCTCGCGCAATCTGGAGACCGCCTCCGTCGCGAACCACCGACGCGTGTGCCGTCATGACGGACTGCACGGTCTCTCGCGGCAGGATCGGCATCGGCTTGCGCACCACGTTGACCACTTCGGCATGAACCTCGCGACGCTCGGCAGCTGCGATTCCTGCACGCTCCCCGACTACCAAACCCTCGAGAAGGCTGTTGGACGCAAGACGATTCGCGCCGTGCAATCCCGTGCGAGCCACTTCGCCTGCTGCGTAGAGACCAGGCACTCCCGTTCGTCCATGGACGTCGGTGGCGACTCCGCCGCACGAATAGTGCGCGGCCGGAGCGACCGGAATTAATTGGGTGCGTGGATCGATGCCCGCTTCGAGGCAGGACGCCGTGATGGTCGGGAATCTCGAATCGAAACCGTCGAGCTTGCGAGCGTCGAGATAGGCGTGATCAGTGCCGAGATCGCGTAGGCGTGCTGCGATTGCCCTCGAGACCACGTCACGCGGGGCGAGATCACCCAGCGGATGAACACCTGCGGTGACCGAATCACCGCTGGTGTCGACAAGAATCGCGCCCTCGCCGCGGACCGCCTCACTGATCAGGGGTCGGCGGCCTACCCCGCCCGGAGTGAAGAGCACCGTCGGATGGAACTGAACGAACTCCAGGTCCGCAATCGCCGCACCGGCTTCGAGTGCCAACGCGATTCCGTCGGCAGTCGCTCCGGGCGGATTTGTGCTGCAGGCATACAGCTGACCGAGTCCGCCGGTAGCGAGCAGCACCGCGGGCGCATGGATCACTCCGAGGCCTTCCGGCGAGGAGACGATGAGTCCGCACACCCCACGCCGGTTGGTCACCACCTGGACTGCCGCTGCACCGAACAGAACGGGGAGCCCGGCAGCATTGAGAGCCCGCTGCACTTCCGCGCCAGTGGCGTCGCCGCCGGCATGGATGATCCGACGCGTGCTGTGCCCACCCTCGCGGGTGCGCGACACCTCGCCGTCTCGCCCGCGATCGAAGACCGCTCCCAACGCGGCCAGCGCAGCAACAGCGTCGTGACCAGCTTCGACGATGGAATAGACGGCTTCCTCGTCGCACAAACCGACGCCGGCCTCACACGTATCCGAAACGTGCGACTGGACGGAATCCGTATTCAGATCGTCGACGACCGCGATGCCGCCCTGCGCGTACTGAGTCGCGGTGTCCGTCGGACCGCCCTTGCTGACCGTGAGTACTTTCAGTCCCCGCAGGGAAGCGGTGCGCGCAGCGGTGAGGCCCGCGACACCGCCTCCCACGACGACCAGGTCGGCATGAGCCTCCCAGGCGAAACGCCCGGCAGGGCTGGTCACTCGCCGCCGCCCGGATTACCGATCTCGATCATGCGCTGCACCGACTTCTGTGCACGCTTGGCCATCTCGAGATCGACGTGGACCTCGTCCTTGCCCTCGAGAAGGCAGCGAAGCAACGCGGCAGGCGTGATCATCTTCATGTACGGGCACGACGCGCGGTCGTTGACGGCCTGGAAATCGACGTCGGGCGCTGCCTTGCGCAACTGGTGCAGCATCCCGATCTCGGTCGCGACCAGAACCTGCTTGCTCTTGGTGACGCGGGCCGCGTCGAGCATTCCGCCGGTGGAGAGAATCTTGACCTTGTCCGCGGGGACCGCGCCTTCACCGGCTAGGTACAGAGCCGAAGTAGCGCAACCACATTCAGGGTGCACGAACAGCTCGGCGTCCGGGTGCGACTTGGACTTGGCCGTCAGCTCGTCACCGTTGATGCCGGCGTGCACGTGGCACTCACCAGCCCAGATCTGCATGTTGGTACGGCCCGTCACGCGCTTGACGTGAGCTCCCAGGAACTGGTCCGGCAGGAACAGAACCTCGCGGTCGGGATCGATCGAGTTGACCACGTCGACGGCATTGGACGAGGTGCAGCAGATGTCGGTGAGACCCTTCACCTCTGCGGTTGTGTTCACGTACGACACCACCAGCGCGTTCGGGTTGTCGGCCTTCCACTCACGAAGCTGCTCGGCATTGATCGAGTCGGCCAGAGAGCAGCCGGCTCGCTCGTCCGGGATCAGCACGGTCTTGGACGGCGACAGGATCTTCGCGGTCTCGGCCATGAAGTGCACACCGCAGAAGACAATCGTGTCCTCGGGCGCCTCGGCAGCGATTCGTGACAGCGCCAGGGAGTCACCGACATGATCGGCGACGTCCTGAATCGCAGGCAGCTGGTAGTTGTGCGCAAGAATCGTCGCGCCGCGTTCGCGAGCCAGACGTTTGATCTCAGCGGCCCACTCGGGGGTCGCTTCGACTCCGTTGTATCCGCCGGGGCCGTCGTGAATCTGCGAGGCCGATCCCTCCCATAACGTCGTGGTCGTCATGGCGTTCTCCTTCACCGTGAACCCGGGCTCGTCACCCAGTTCAAATCCGGACGGGCTGGCCCGGATTTCCGTATTCGAGGTTTTCGACTTAGGATCGAAAACGTGCCCAATAGTAACACCACCCACGAAGTGCTTGCAGCGGTGTTCCAAGTTCGCACCTTCCCCGCAAGCATCGCCGCAGGTGACGGCGATCACTGCCCGCAAGGGCGTGAAGAGTTGGCCGTGCTGCTGTGGCAGCGTGCACTCAACCCACAGAAGGGCACGTGGTCCCTGCCCGGGGGCACTTTGCGCGACGACGAGGACCTGACGACCTCCGCTCGACGACTCCTCGCCGAGAAGGTCGACCTACGAAAGGTCGCCCACCTCGAACAGCTCTCCGTCTTCAGTGATCCACAGCGCGTGCCGGGTCCGCGCCGCATCGCGTCGACCTTCCTCGGACTCGTTCCCCTCAGCGCCGACCCACAACTGCCACCGGACACGGCCTGGCACCCCGTTTCGAAGTTGCCGGAGATGTCGTTCGACCACGGAACCGTCGTACGGCACGCGCGCAATCGACTCGCCGCGAAACTCTCGTACACCAACATCGCATTCGGGCTGGCCCCGGAAGAGTTCGCGATGTCGACACTGCGCGAAATCTACTGCGCTGCCCTCGGTTACCAGGTCGATGCCACCAACTTGCAACGCGTGCTGGGGCGTCGAGGCGTTCTGACTCCCACCGGCAACACCGCACCGTCCGGCAAGTCGGGTGGACGTCCACCCGCCCTGTACCGTTTCACCGACTCCACCTTGCGGGTCACCGACGAATTCGCCGCACTACGGCCGCCAAGCTGACACCGATCGCACTGTCAGGCAACAGCTTCGAGACTTCCGCGTTGCAACCACACCGAGGTCACGGCGCCGGCCGGATCGATGACCCGGTTGATTACACCGAACCGAGTCGTCACCCGATCGAGAATCCGATCGGCCTGCCAACGATCCGTCGGATCGGCGACAATCGCAAAGAAGCGATGGGCAGGTTTTCCCGCCATGACGCGAACCAATTCGGTGACCGTCCGCGCCGTGACTGCCACGCTCCAACCAGCGTCGAGAAACTCGGCGGCCGTGCGCGCACCGTGCTCGAATCCGATGTCCGTGACAAGTACAACTCCCCTGTTGGGGGCGATCTCTGAAACACTCATTGCCGAACCTCCACTCGGAATCAAACTTCTTGACTCCTATGTAAGTCCGCAATCTTGTGCTTCCCTTGTGCTGGTTCTGTGAGAACTCTGGGGAATTGCGCGCCCCACCTCAGACAGCCCTGGAAAGGCCCGCCCAGAAGACCGTCGAGGCCGCGTTCACCACCTCGCCCACCGGCACGTCGCCCAACATTCCGCCCGCAGCAAGCGTCGCGACGCCGTGGAACGTCGCAAAGGCAACCAGCGCAATGCTTTCCGGATCACCGGCGGCAATGTCACCGGCGGCCTGAGCTTCCGACACGAGCCGGACGGTCAGGTCCATCGTCGCGTGCCCCGCGTTGACGACAGTTTCGGCGGCGCCCGGCGCATGCTTGTTGCTGTACATCAGAGAGAGCAGGCCCGGATGCTCCAGCGCAAAATCCACGTAGGCATTGGCGAGCGAGGAGAACCGGGCCCTCGCGGTCGGTGGAGCATCCGCGACTGCCCGCTCGAGCGCACCGGTCATCCGATGGAATCCACTTTCGGCCAAGGCATCGAGCAAAGCCTGGCGATCACGAAAGTGCTTGCCCGGAGCCGCGTGGCTCACGCCCGCCTCACGCGCGAGTTGCCTCAGCGACAACTTGTCGACGCCATCTCGTTCGAGTGTTGCTTCGGCCGACGCCAGGAGTTCCTGTCGCAGGCTGCCGTGATGATACGGCTGTTCGTGGGCGGGCATGGTGGCACCATATCAAAATGTTGTCATTGACAACTATGGTGTCAGTGCCTACATTTGGGATCACCCGAACCGAAGGAGCCACCATGGCCATCGACGTAGCCGGAACCACCGTCCTCATCACCGGAGCCAGCGCTGGGCTCGGAGTGGAATTCGCTCATCGCTTTGCCGCTCGCGGCGCAAACCTGGTTCTGGTCGCCAGGCGGGCCGACCGCCTCGAGGCACTCGCCACCGAACTCCGTGGCGCCCACGGCATCATCGTGACAGTCCTGCCCGCCGACCTGGCCGCACCCGGCGTCGGTGCATCGCTGCACCAGGAGCTGACAAACCGTGGCATCACCGTCGACTCGCTGATCAACAACGCCGGATTCGGAACACACGGGGCATTCGTGGACGAAGATCTCGAGCGCGTCACGTCCGAGATTCAGCTCAACATCGCCACGCTGGTCGAGCTGACACACACATTCCTGCCCGACCTTCTCACCGGCCGCGGAGCACTGGTCAACATCGCCAGCACAGCGTCGTTCCAGCCGACACCGGGCATGGCCGTCTACGGCGCGTCCAAGGCGTTCGTACTCAACTTCACCGAAGCACTCTGGGCCGAAGCTCGCGGCAGCGAATTGACTGTATTGGCGGTGTGCCCCGGTCCGACGCGCACCGAGTTCTTCGACGTAGTCGGCTCCGAAGACGCAGCGGTCGGGCGAATGCAGACGGCAACTCAGGTGGTGGACACCGCTTTCCGAGCACTGGATCGACGCAACGCGCCGCCGACCGTCGTATCGGGACTGCCGAACTGGGTGTCCTCGATCAGCACTCGCTTCGCAACCCGCCGGTTGGGCGCGCTGATTTCCGGGCGACTGTTGGGTGACGTGCGAATGAAAGCCGAAACCAAGCGCTCGTCGACCTCTGCGGCGTAGCGACGCAACAGTTACGGAAGTTTCGGCTGGCTTTCGACTTCGGCCTGTTCGGTGTCGGTGGCCGGATCCCCAGATTCCGGATCCCCGGATTCCGGGTGGTCCCCCACCCCGAGGTCGTCGTACGGATTGAGCACTGCAAGAACCAATGTCACGACGCACGCCGCGAGCGGCTGAAACAGAAGCACGAGCAAAGTTCCGACGTTCGGGGCCCGCGCAATGATCTCCCCGACCGCCGGATTGTCGGCCGTGGGGAAACGCAGTTTTGTCACGCCCGAACCCACGAGTGCCATCAGTCCGGTACCTGCCACTGAACCGACTATCAACCCGCCCAGGGCATAAGGACCTCGACTCAGGCGTGCCAACCAGGCCGCCACCGCCGACAGCACACCGACGATCAGTGCCAGCCAGATGAACATGGCGCTCGCGTCGAACTGATGAAGGCTCTCACCCGTCAACGCGACGCCGCGCCCCTCGGACACCACCAAGAGGTGCTCGGCCGGAGCCAAGAACGCCCACAGCACACCGACGAGCACGCTCACGCCCGCAATGGTTGCGGCGATCACGATCGCGGTGCGCAGACGAATCTGCCGAAGAGAGATCACACAGAGTGACGCTACCTGCGGGCGACGTCGATCGAGTCGACGACACCGTGTCGGGAGCATTTCGCCCACCATCCGTCAGGGCTGACCTGAACGATCATGCGGCGCCCGCACTGCTCGCAGAAGCGAGGAGGCTCGAGCCCCATCGACGCCGCAGTCGGCGTCGGATCGTCGACGCCGTCGACGATCCGACGCCCGGTGAACGGGTTGTACCGCTCCTCGGTCACCGGAATGCTCACAGAGTGTCGTTCAGTGCTTTGATCGGCATCTGCAGATCCACCAACAAATCCAGATCCTTCTCGGCGGGACGTCCGAGGGTCGTCAGATAGTTGCCGACGATCACGGCGTTGATTCCGCCGAGGATGCCCTGCTTGGCACCCAGGTCGCCGAGAGTGATCTCGCGTCCACCCGCGAAGCGCAGGATCGTGCGAGGCAGCGCGAGACGGAATGCCGCCACGGACTTGAGCGCCTCGCTGGCGGGCAGCACGTCCAGATCACCGAACGGGGTACCCGGACGCGGGTTGAGGAAGTTGAGCGGGACCTCGTCCGGCTCCAGTTCAGCCAGGTTGGCCGCGAATTCTGCGCGCTGCTCCAGCGATTCACCCATGCCGAGGATTCCGCCGCAGCACACTTCCATGCCTGCTTCACGAACCATCCGAAGCGTGTTCCACCGCTCTTCCCACGAGTGCGTGGTCACGACGTTCGGGAAATGCGACTTCGAAGTTTCCAAGTTGTGGTTGTACCGGTGCACACCCATGGCGGCCAGTTGGTCGACCTGCTCCTGGGTGAGCATGCCGAGCGAGCAGGCGATCTGGATGTCGACCTCGTTGCGGATCG
This sequence comes from Rhodococcus sp. T9N, assembly GCF_024436645.1. Classification (NCBI taxonomy): domain Bacteria; kingdom Bacillati; phylum Actinomycetota; class Actinomycetes; order Mycobacteriales; family Nocardiaceae; genus Rhodococcus; species Rhodococcus sp. T9N. Next base: position 112,850 of record NZ_JAMSKS010000008.1, read on the forward strand.
CCTCGATGCCTGCGGCAACCTGAGCGAGCAACCGGGCGTCGGGTCCGCGGACGGCGGCCACGATGCAGAACTCGGTAGCGCCCGACTTCGCAGTCTGCTTGGCAGCTTCCACCAAGCTCGGGATGTCCAACCACGCCGCGCGAACCGGCGACTGGAAGAGTCCGGACTGCGAGCAGAAATGGCAGTCCTCAGGGCAGCCGCCCGTCTTCAGGCTGATGATGCCCTCGACCTCGACCTCCGGTCCACACCACTTCATACGCACATCGTGGGCGAGAGCCAGCAGGTCTTCGAGCCTGTCGTCGTCGAGTCGGAGTACGTCGAGCACCTGGCTTTCGGTCAGGCCAACTCCTCTTTCGAGAACTTGCTCGCGCGCCTGGTCGAGGATGTCGACCGTCGCAGGGGCCGTGCTAATCGGGGGCGGGGTCACAGACGTCTCCTTCGAAACCAGCAAAATTGAACACCGTACAAGTTGAACGGTGTTCACGTTAGAGACGTGGTGGAATACTGTCAAAGGCGGGTCCGATCGACATTCGATCGAAAGCGCTCCACAGCGGGACGAAACGAGGGGAGCAACAAGTGCAGTTGCGACGCGGCGACGTGCTGGACGGCGCCATGGCGATACTCGACGAGTTCGGACTTGCCGACCTCACGATGCGCAGGCTCGCGACCTCACTAGGTGTCCAACCCGGCGCTCTCTACTGGCATTTCCCGAACAAACAGACCTTGCTCGGCGCGGTCGTCGACAAGATCCTCGAAGACCTCGACGCCCCCGTTGACGCGGACACGTGGCAAGAGGCGTATTCCGAACTGGCACACAGACTTCGGTCTGCCCTACTGGCGCACCGCGATGGCGCCGAGTTGGTCAGCGCCACCTTCGCTTCGCGGATGACGAACAGCAAGGTGCGCGAGCATTTCGTACAAGCCGGGCAAGAATCCGGTCTCTCACGCGAGCACGCCCAACTCGCGGCGTACGCCCTGCTGTATTACGTACTCGGCCATACCGTGGACGAGCAGTCCCGAGCGCAGATGGAAGAAATGGGGGCACTTACCCGAGCACCCATTTCCCCCGACTCCCCCGAGGTGATCGGCGGCGGTTCCGACGAGGACCTCCTCGACGGCGATCCGACAGTGCGCTTCCAGTTCGGCCTGGACCTGTTCATCGACGGCATTCGCACTCGCCTGAATTCGATCCCCGATTCAACGCCCATCGAATCGGCTCTACGACACTCCTGACAGTCGGAGTACTGCAGTAGTGCCGGCCGCGACAATCACCACGACCACCAACGGCGCCTTGAACCAGGCGCAGATGCCTCCGGCCACCACGCCGAGCATCCGCGCCGGCCCCGCAACGTCATGCCCGGTGAATACCGTCGATGTCACAACCACTGCGAGCAGCAGCACCACGACAGCACGATCGAGGGTTTTCTCGACAAAAACCGAAAGCTTCACCCGAGCGCGGAGCAGAACGCCACTTGCCCGCAAAGCGTAAGAACCGCAAGCGAACACGACGATACCGATCCAGACCGACGCGGTATTCATCGAACCTTCTCCCGGAACGGTATCGTCACCGCGATACTCAGCAGCGCAACGAGCGGAGCGGTACCCGACGGCAGGAACGGCGACGCGGCCACCGCGACTGCTGCACCGATCAGGGCGGCAAGCAGCGTCACCTTTTCCTTCAGCGCAGGCAAGACAAGGGCCAGAATGACAACCGGAAACGCGGCATCCAATCCCAACGCGCCGGGGTCTCGGACGACTCTGCCGAGCAGCCCGCCCAGGAGAGCTCCGATCGGCCACGACACCGCGATCCCGATCCCACAGAACCAGAAGGCCGCACGCTTCTGCTTCACCGAGCCCTGCGCCATGGCAACCGCGACGCTTTCGTCGTTGACCAGGTGCGCGCCGACCAACTTGCGCCAGCCCGAGCCCCTGCGCCAGCCTGAATCCGTGTGGCGAGCCTCGCCGAGAAAAGATCCCGCTGCCAATCCGTAGGCGAAGTTTCGGGAGTTGATCAGCAAGCCGGCTATAACTGCAGCGACGGCGCCGCCTCCGGCCGCGATGATTCCGATGAACAAGAACTCCGAAGACGCTCCCAGAACGAGTACAGCCAACGCCAAAAGCTGCCACAACGAGAATCCAGCCGATCCTGCCGTCACACCGTAGGACACACCGACGATGGCCACGGAGAGACAGATCAGCACGCTCACCCGAACCGTGTCTCGATCAACTGTTCGCCATAAAGAACGCATGTATTCTATGTTGAACGAAGTGACACCGTTCGTCAAGTAGAACGATCGATCGGAGAATCGAACGATGCCCAGTAATGAAACGGATACAGCGGAGACTCCTCAGAAACTGGTCGCCGTCGCACTCAAACGCGAACGTGCCCGAGCAGGCTTGAGCCTTTCGGAGGTCGCCCGGCGCGCCGATATCGCCAAGTCCACACTCTCCCAACTCGAATCCGGACTCGGAAATCCGAGCCTCGAAACTCTGTGGGCACTCGGAAACGCATTGGGTGTGCCGTTCTCACAACTCGTCGACTCTCAGGCACAGACCGTTCAGTTGATTCGAGCCGGAGAAGGTCCCGCGATTGCGTCGGCAAACGCGTCGTACATCGCGACGCTCTTGGCGCCGAGCCCAGCGAACGCACGACGCGATCTGTATCGGATAGTCGCCGAACCGGGCGAGCCGCGTATTTCCACTCCGCATGCACGCGGCACCACCGAACACGTCGTGATCGGCACCGGACGGGCGGAGGTCGGGCCCACTGCAAATCCGATCGAACTCGGACCGGGCGATTATCTTGCTTATCCCGGCGACGAGGAGCACATCTTTCGGGCGCTCGAACCAGGGACGACAGCGATCTTGGTGTCGGAACACACCTGAGCCGCGATGAGTTTCGCCGCTGCGGGAAGTCTGTATCTGGGAGGTGACGTGGCCAGAGCCTCGATTGCCGACGACAGTAACGACCGACAGCAGGAGGACCCATGTCCGGATCCAGCATCAGCAGCATTTTGCTCTCGAGCACCGACCCCGAACGCTTGCGCGACTGGTACGCCGAGGCGTTCGCCCCGAAGGTCGACCGGACTCCCGGCGAACCCGGCTACGACGTGCTCGACTTCAACGGTTTCTACGTGATGCTCGACAGACGCGACGACGTCGGCGAGACCAACCCCCAGCCGGGTCGCATGTTCCTCAACGTCGAAACCGACGACGCCCGGTCGATCGCACAGCGCATCGATACGCTCGGCGGAAACTGGCACGCTCCACTCGAAGAACGCGGGGGCAGTTTGTTCGCCACTGCGATCGACCCCGACGGAAACTACGTTCAGATCATCCAGTTCAGCGAGGAAGCCAGGGCCGAGATGGAATCCGGAATGACGGATTCCCAAACCACCTAGTCCGGCAACCGCTGGGAACGGAGATAGTCATGCTTACAGACACGAAAGCATTCAGCGGATTTTCGGTGACAGACATCGACTCTGCAAAGAAGTTCTACGGCGAAACACTCGGGTTGAAGGTAACCGACGGAGACATGGGACTGATTCGCCTACATCTTGCCGGCGGAACCGAGATCCTCGTTTATCCGAAGCCGAATCACGAAGCGGCGACCTACACGATTCTCAACTTCGTCGTCGACGACATCGACACAACCGTCGACCAACTGACCGCACGTGGCGTGGAGTTTCTCAAATACGACGGATTCCCCCAGGATGCGCGAGGCATCATGCGTGGCAACGGCCCCGACATCGCGTGGTTCACCGATCCCGCCGGCAATGTTCTGTCGGTGATCAAGGAGTCCTGACGCGCTTAACCGCTGAACAGCCGCGACTGCCGCTGTTCAGCGGTGTCGGTGTTGGAGCGTTCTGCTGCCGCAGTTTCACGCTCGGCAGCCAGTTGCTCGGCGCTTTTTGCGTCGACAACGGGCTCCGACGCGCTGAGGTCGGAAAACAAGCCACTGCTCGATTCGTTCACATGCCACCCTTTTGCCTGGTCATCGTTGCCGCGCGCAGATAAACCTGCGTTAGAGATCGGTCGATGGCTACTCAATTACTGCCGCCCGTACGGCGCCGACAAGACGCCGATGACTCAGCAGTTCTTCACCCAGTGTTGCACGCCTGTGTTTTCCACGAGAAATTCGGTCCAGACGGGTTGTCATCGCCCGCACGGCGGAGCAATGTGAAAGATGAGCGCGGAGCAGGTCGGCAGCACTTTCGTCGGACACCTGGCCCCTCAATTCACCGCACAATTTTTGGAGGAATCATGTTGGGAATTGCTTTGGGCCTCGGCAGCGCCGCTGTCGGAATCGGCCTCGGACTGCTCGGCGCAGGAGCGGGAATTCTGCTGAGCGACAAGACCGTCAAAACCGCACGACGTGAACTCACCGCCTGACGAGGGCGAGCCCACTGAATTTTTGGGCACTCGGGTCGGTATTCGGGTGAACGCCGCGATGCGACACCCCGCGCAGTGGGTGTTCGCACGGGCCGCGCATCGACGTGGCGTGCATACCGGCGTAGATGTTCCGACGAGCGCGCAGGACGTGCTCGACCGGTTGACGGCACTCCGAATAAGTACGTGGAGTTACGGATTCGACCACAAGTCGGTCCGTCACCTGGGTCCGATGGCGCAAGACTTTGCGGCGATTTTCGGCTTGGGATCCAACGCCCGCCGGATCTCCGCCGTCGACGCGAACGGCGTCTGCATGGCGAGCATCCAAGCGTTGAACCGCAAAATCAGTGCCCTCGAGACAGAAGTCAGCGCGCTCGAGAAGGACGTGAACAGACTGAGACGGGAAACGGGAGACACGAGCACGACTCGGAATGCATTGGAAACAAACAACAATCACATATCCACACCGCTCGACGAATTCGGTGGATCCACCGGTCTGTAGTTTGTTCGGTGTGACCGCCCCTGATTCAGACTCCGACTCAGCGCCCAACGTGATTGCCGCGCTGTTCGACGTGACGTCCGATTCAGTCGGCGACGAACATGTCGAACAGGTACTTGCCGAATTCGGCTTTGGCGCAACGGAGGTCGCGGAGACCGCGGCCCTCATCCGGGCCAGTCGGTCGGAATTTCGGCGACTTCGCCGTCGCGAGAACGAATTGGCGGTTCTCTATTCGAGTGCACGTGAGCTCGCGCAGGTTCGCGACGTGGACACACTGCTGCAGAGGCTGGTCAACCGCGCACACGACATCATGGGCACCGACGTCACGTACCTGTCCGAGTTCGACGTGATCACTCGTGACCTGAATGTTCGAAAGACGGCCGGCGCGGTCTCGCCGGAACTCCAGCATCTGCAAGTTCCTGCCGGCGCGGGACTGGTCAGCGCGATTGCCGAATCTCGAGCAGCCCAATGGGTTCAGAACTACAGCGACTACACGCAGTCGCGCCATGACGAAGTGGTCGATGCCGCGATCGTCGCCGAGGGTCTGGTGGCGATTCTCGGCGTGCCGATGCTCTCCGACGGCCAGATCCTCGGAGTCCTGTTTGCCGCCGACCGCCGGGAACGACGATTTACCGCAGATCAGATCGCCCTGCTCTCGGCGCTGGCTGATCACGCCTCGGTAGTCCTGCAAACCGCACGGGCGCTGGACCGCGCCGAGGAATCCGCCGCCGAGACCGGGCGAGCACTCGACGAGCTGCGCGAGCACGTGTCCGCGCGGGACAAATCGAACATCGTCCACCAGGATCTGATCCACGCCGTTCTCCGCGGCGGCGGATACGCCCAGGTTGCACGAACCCTCAGCAGCTCGCTCGAGCGCAGCACCGTCGTCGTCGACAGTGAGCTACGCCCTCTCGTGAAATCCTCTGGCGAGCAGATCACGACGGTGCCGTTGTCTCTTCCTCCCGCCGTGTCCGAGGCCATCGACCAGAGTCGCCGAAGCGGCCGATGCACGTTTGTCGCCGATGACAGTGAGACCGTGATCCAACTCGTCAGCGCCGTCACCGCCGGAGAATCGTTCCTCGGGGCCATCTTGCTGAATCGTTCGGACGCGCCGATCGGCCCCGTCGAACTCCGGACCGTGGAACGGGCAGCTCAGGTCACTGCCATCCTCGTGTTGCAACACTCGGCGGCAGCAGCAGCGGACCGGCGTGCACGTGACGAACTGGTCGCCGACTTGCTGAGCACTGCGCCCGAGCGCAGGCGCGATCTCGAACGTAGGACCCGCAACCTCGGCATCTCCCTCGGCGAACTGGACACCGTCCTCGTGGTGTCGGTCGCTCCGGAACTCCGCACCGCCGCGCTCCGCGCAATCGGGCAGTCTCTGCCGGTAGCGGGGTTGGCGGCGCAGCATGCCGGATTGATCGCGGTGGTCTCGCGCTCGGGAAACCCGGCAGCCGCGGCGACGGTCATTCACCGTCAGATCACCGGTTCGGTAGGACCGCACGCAGTAGTCATTGCGCCGACGACGGCGGAACGCCCCGAAGAGCTCCCGGCGCGCTTCACCTCGGCGCTGCGCACGGCCCGCCTACTCACGGCATTGGGCAAGACCGACGGCGCGGTCACGACGGCGTCATATCTGCCGTACACCGTTCTGTTCGGCGAGAATCCGGAATCACTTCATCAGTTCATCGACGAAGTAATCGGCCCGGTACGCGCGTACGACCGCGACAAGGACACCGATCTCACCGCGACCCTTCGTGCCCTGGTACGCAACGAAGGGAGCCCGACCAAGGCTGCCCGCGCACTCAACTATCACCCCAACACCGTCGTTCAGCGTCTCGACCGCATCCGTACGCTCCTCGGTCAATCGTGGCGCGAAGACGAGAACTTTTTCCGGGTGTCCATGGCGACGAGGCTCGACGAACTTCGGGACGTGGGAACCGAAGAGGCCGGAAGCGGCATCACCGACAGCACCGATGGTGCATGACACTACAATTTCGACCGATCGATGTGTCGTGAGCACGTGGCCTGGCAGGCATCAACCTCCCTACTGTGAAGCGGAGCACAGAACCACTTCAGGAGGACGACCCCACGTGTCTATGAACAACCGGTCCATCAACAGCCGCATCGCCGATTTCCGGTCCTACGACGTCGCCGCACGACGCGCCGAGATCGTCCGCCAGACCGACCTGACCGAAGCAGACATCGCGGTCTACGACGCCGCCGACGGCCTCACCATCGACCAGGCCGATCGCATGGTCGAGAACGTCCTCGGCGTCATCGGCATCCCGGTCGGCGTGGCCACCAACTTCACGGTCAACGGCACGGACTACCTGATCCCGCTCGCCACCGAGGAGCCGTCGGTAGTCGCAGCCGCAAGCAACGCTGCTCGCATCGCACGCGGACTCGGCGGCTTTCACGTCTCGAGTACCCCGCCGATCATGCAGGCCCAGATACAACTCGTCGACGTCGTGGATCCGGCAGCCGCCCGTATCCGACTCCTCGAGGCACGTGAAGAAATCATTGCACTCGCCAACGAACAGGACCCGAAGCTGGTCAGTGTCGGCGGTGGCGTGAAGGACATTTCGGTACGCATCGTTTCTTCGGACAAGGCCACCTACGTCGTCCTTCACCTTCACGTCGACGTACGAGATGCCATGGGCGCCAACGCCGTCAACACGATGGCCGAGGCAATCGCGGATCGAGTCGCCGAGATCGGCGGCGGACACGTCGTCCTGCGCATCCTCACCAACAAGGCCGATCTGCGGCTGACACGCGTTCGCGCCGTGTTCGACGCCGAATTGATCGGCGGCGCAGAGGTTGTGGACAACCTGATCCATGCCGCACGCTTGGCGGAGCTGGATCCCTACCGCGCCGCGACGCACAACAAGGGCATCATGAACGGCATCAGCGCCGTGGTGCTGGCGACCGGAAATGACACGCGCGCAGTCGAAGCCGGGTGCCACTCCCATGCAGTCAACGCCGACGGGATCTACTCGTCGCTCTCGCATTTCGAGAAGAATGCCGACGGAAACATCGTCGGCACCCTCGAGCTACCCATGCCGGTCGGCCTCGTCGGCGGGGCCACCAAAGTGCACCCCGTAGCGCAGGCCGCAATCAAGATGCTCGGCGTCGAGAGCGCCGAGGAACTCGCCGGCATCATCCTGGCAGTCGGCCTGGCGCAGAACCTGGCTGCTGTCCGCGTTCTGGCCAGTGAGGGTGTCCAGCGCGGACACATGGGGCTGCACGCCCGCAACATCGCTGCCACCGCCGGAGCGCAGAAGAGCGAGATCGACGCCGTGGTGGCACGCCTGATCGCGGACAAGAGCATTCGCGTCGAGCATGCCGAGAAGGTTCTCGCCGAGATCCGCGGCGGAAACTGACGACAATGACCGAAACAGTTGCAGGATCACCGGTGTGGAAGCCGGCGCCTCATCGAGTGCCGGCGCCGGGGCTGCCGACCTCGGTCCGGATCTACGAAGTCGGGCCACGCGACGGACTTCAAGCGGAAACAGCGGTGATCCCGACCGAGACGAAAGCCCAGTTCATCGAACGCCTGGTCGCGGCCGGCTCCCGCACTGTCGAATTGACGAGTTTCGTCTCACCTCGATGGATCCCGCAACTTGCGGACGCGGAAGAATTGATGGGTCGGCTGCACCTGCCGGACTCGGTACGTACGGTCGTTCTTGTCCCGAACCGCAAGGGTCTCGAGCGGGCCGTCGCCGCCGGAGCAAGCGAGGTTGCAGTATTCGTCAGCGCCACAAAGGAATTCGCGAAACGCAACCTCAATTCCACGGTGGACGGCGCGATCGCCGCGGCTGCCGAGGTCACTACGGCCGCCCGAGCCCTGGGACTTCCCGTCCGCGGCTACATCTCCATGTGCTTCGGCGACCCCTGGGAAGGCTCCGTGCCCGTCGAGCGTGTCGCCGACATCGCAAAGACCCTGATCGACAGCGGTGTCACGTCACTCTCACTCGGCGACACCATCGGCGTCGGCACACCTGGCCATGTACTCGCTTTGCTCGGCGCCCTCCGAGAACGTGGCATCCCCACATCGCAGATCGCCATGCACTTTCACGACACCTACGGCCAGGCGCTGTCGAACGTCTATGCGTCGTTGACCGCTGGGGTATCCGAATTCGACAGTTCCGCAGGTGGTCTCGGACGGTGCCCATATGCCAAGGGCGCGACCGGAAATCTCGCCACCGAGGATCTGGTGTGGATGCTCCACGGCCTCGGGATCGACACCGGCATCGACCTGGATTCGCTCACCGACACAAGCAGCTGGATGGCCGAACAGGTCGGCCACTCGAGCCCGTCCCGAGTTGTCACCGCCCTCCGCGCAGCACGCACCTGACACCCGCAACGCAAGCCCCTCATCTCGCAAGCCCCTCCCTGTACGACCCCGCCATGCATGACACTGGAGAAGACTGATGTCACCACCGCAGCCGGCAACGACGCCGACCACCACGACCGAGCCGACCGAGCAGCAGACATACCTCGAAGTCTGGGGTGACACCGTCAACGGTCGACACCTCGCGATCTCCGTTGCAGTCGGCAGTGTCGTCGGCGCCTCGGCCCTTCTCGCGGCCCAGGCACTGTTCGAACGGGTCGTCAGCGAACCGTCGTTGGCCCAGGCGTACAGCCTTCTGGTCGGCATCGCGGCCTGCCTGCTCGCCGGCGTGGTCTGCGGAATCTTCATCAAGCCGAAGCGGATAGTCGCCTTGGCCGCCGCCGACGCGGAGTCGATCGACGGTGTCATCACGACGATGAGTGAACAGCGCCAGGGTCTGGGCACTCTCGCCGACATTCCGGAGCAGAGCCGACAGGAACTTCGCGAGCTGGGTCTGTACGACCACTTCGCCGCTGCCGAGGCCGAGCACGCACGGGTCTCGAACACACCGAAGGACGGTGGGCGCGCATGAGTTCGGTTCTGACCAACGAAATTCTGATTGCCGTTCTCTTCGGCATCATCGGTGCGGTCGCGTTCACGTTCATCGGATTGATCTCCGGCACGGACGAGACCGCCACGATCGCACCGCTGACTCTGCTCGTGATTCTGCTCGGCGCTCCCCCGGCGGCGGTCTTCACGTTCTTCCTCTCCGGTGCGATCGCCAAACACATGACTCACGCGGTGCCGACGATGCTGCTGGGCATTCCCGGCGACACGATGGCGATTCCACTCTTGCCGGAAGCGCAGATGATGCGCTCACTCGGCATCCCGCACATCGCACTCCGCAAGGCGATCTCGGGAGCAGTGATCTCGGCGTTCGTCGCTGTGCCGGTTGCCGTTTTGTTCGCGACCATCCTCGCGCCGTTCGCGGACACCGTTCAGTCGATAGCACCGTGGCTGTTCCTGGTCGCCGCCATCGGCATCGCCTACGCCTCACCAGGCCGCTGGGCCGGGGTTGTCGCCCTCGTTCCCTTCGTCATCTTGATCCTCGGCGCCCGCGCGTTGACGTCGAATTACGATGTGTCGCTGAACATCAGCTACTTCCTTGCGATCGCAGTCGGGCCGCTGATCGCGGACCTCGCATTGACCTTGGGCCCGTCGAGCCGTAAGGACATGGAACGCAGTGAACCCAAAACCGTTGCATTGGCCCCGGACATCAAAGGATGGAAGGGATACTTCCCCAATCCTCTGAAGGTCCTCGATCGCAAGCAGATCGGTTACACCGCCGCCGCTTCCACGGTGTCGAGCGCAACCTTCGTCTTCAGCCCGGTCGCCATGACTGTTCTGATGGGTGAGCTGGTAGGTGCGCGGATCAAGAACGGCTATCACCGACTGACCACAATGGTCTCGGCGAAGAACGGTACGACGGAATCCACCTACATCGCGGAAACCCTCATCCCACTCGTCGCTTTCGGCCTTCCGCTCAGCCCGCTCGCGGCAGGCCCCGCAGCCCCTCTGTTCAACGCTCCACCGGTGTTCGAGACCAATCAGGAAACCGGAGTGATCAACAATCTCTCCACGTACCTGACGCAGTGGGAGTTCCTGCTCTACGGACTGCTCGCAGTGGTCACGGCAACGGTCATCGCATACCCGTTTGCCATGAACTACGCGTACCGCGCTGCGTCAGCGGTGGTCAAGCACATCAGTCACGAAGCTGTGATCGCGGTGTTCACGGGACTGGTCGTGGTCATCAGCATCTGGGAGGGCGGCATCCTCGGGCTTCTGATCACCGTGACGGTCGGCCTGGTCGGTGGTCTTCTCGGGCGCCTGTTCAAGATTCACGGCGGAGTTCTGTTCATGGGTTACTACGTAGCGCTGTTCAGTGTTCCTGCGCTGATCAATCTGTTCTGAATCGGTCGACTCCACCACCACGTGCGGACCCGCAACAAACTGCGGGTCCGCACGTATTTCTTCAGCTACCGACCGTGAGCGCCACGGTTCGATTGCGGTCCAACTTCTTCGCTCGATACAACGCCTCGTCAGCGCAATCGACCAATTGCGTCAGGTCTGCGTCGCCGTGGGGTGAACACGCGACGCCGATGCTGACCGTCGGCCCGAATTCACCCAATACTGCCGACGAATTCTCCGCTTGCGCGCGTCGAATCATCTCGGCTGTTTCGGTCGCACCCTCGAGATCGACGCCGGCCATCAGTACGACGAACTCCTCGCCGCCCAATCGGGCGAAGAGATGCTTGTCATCGAGGTGCCGCCGCACCTGATCGGCAAAACTCACCAACGCCGTATCGCCGGCACGATGACCGAGGTTGTCGTTCACCATCTTGAAGTGATCCAGATCCATCATCAGGACGCTGACCGGACGTCCAGAGTGGCGACGCGGATCGGTCGCACCCGTCACGCTGCCGCCTCGCCGCAGGAATTCGTCCCGGCGCAACGCACCGGTGAGATCGTCGTGGGTGACGGCCTGGGTGAGTGCCTCGAGCGCGCGGCGACGCTCGAGGATCACGCAGGCCACCGCGATCGGCGCTACCGCCAGCAGCGACAATCCGATCTGGACCGACGCGCTGACCGGCGAGACGCCCTCGCTGGACAATCCGAGATGGCCGTCGGCCGTCAGTACCAACGTCCAGGCAGTTGACACAGCGGTGAGCACCGACGTGACAAATACATTGGTGAGCAAGGCTGCAGTCACCAGCGCCGGCATGGCAAACGCGATCGCTCCGGCACCGCCTATCACCCACTCCAAGATGATGCAGACGGCCAGCAGCGCCGTCGGAACGACTGATCGACGCACAAGCGTGGCAACAGCTTTCGGTTCTCGATCCACGCGTCGAAGCGACGGGAATGTCAGCACCAAGGGGACGATGGTCATGTAGTTGACGAACTCACTCGAGAACCAGAGCAACCAGCCGGCCCACCACTGCCCGCCGAACAGCACGCGGTTCGCGATTCCGCCCACGAGCGCCGCTATCGACGCGGCGGCGACAGTCATCGACACGAGATAGCCGACGGACTGAATACTGGTCAGTCGACGGTCCTCACTGTCGACCCAGCGAAAGGCGTAGAAGCCGCTCGCAACCCCGACGATGTTGGCCGCGTTGAGCCACACCGTGGACTCCCATGCCCCACCGGTGATCAGGTCGGCTCCGACATAACCGACTACGACGCAGATCCAGGTGAGCAGTGTGGCGGAACGCGGCGACCGAAAGAGGATCCCGAGTAGCAGCGCGTTCGCCGGCCAGAAGACTGCAAGCGTGCCCGGCAGACGGCTCAGAATTCCGACCAGGCACGAGACGAAGACGACTACGCCGATAAGCAGTGCGCGACGTACGGCCGATGACGACAACGACTTTTCGACCGTGCTCACCACCTACATTCGACTGACCTACTCACAATTCGACAACCACTGTCGGTGACCAAGGCGCCCCGGATGCAGGGTCGCCGCAAGACACCCGTCGAAATATACCGACCGGAATCGTACGCGAGGGACGTCGAAACCCAAGGCGCCCCACTGTGCCTTGGCTATCGATGCGGACAAATCGGATGTTACGTCGTCAGTTGGTCAAATGAAGTTCACCGAGCGTGATCGAAGCGGTGCGAGCAAACTCTCGGACACTCGCGCCTCCACTTCCGGCAGGCATTACCCCGAGAAGGGGAACACCGCCGACCGAGACCAGATCCTCGCGATTGCATTTCTCGGCGAGGTCCGGTTCCTGCGGCCACGAACCGATCACCAATCCGGCGCAGTCCACGCCGGATGCACGTAGGGCTTCCACGGTCAGTGCCGTGTGATTGAGCGTGCCCAGGCCGGACGCAACCACCAGCACCACTGGCGCTGCCAGAGCCGCGGCAAGATCGCGAGCGGTGAACCCGTCGACGCCCAAGCGGACCAGCAAGCCGCCGGCGCCTTCGATCAGGGTCAGGTCGTGGGTGGTGTCCAGGTCGCGAGCAACTCGGACTACTTCGTCGAGCGCCAACAACGGCAGACCACTTCGACGGGCAGCAGTATCCGGCGCCAAAGGTTCGGGATACCGCGCCAACTCGACCAGCGTCACGCCGCCGCCGGTCAGACGCTCGATCTCGGCCAGATCACCCGCACCGTCCACGTCGACGCCGGTCTGGGCCGGTTTGAGCACTGCAACCGACTTGCCCGACTGCAAGGCCACCGATGCCAATGCGGCTGTCACCACTGTTTTTCCGACGTCGGTCGACGTTCCGGTCACCAGGAAAATGCTCATGCTCGGGCTCCGGCCAATACTTCGCGCAGTACGAGAGCGATCTGCTCCATCTCGGATGCGGACAGCGTCGCTCGTGCGGTCAGACGCAGCCGTGACGTTCCTTCCGGAACCGACGGCGGGCGGAAGCAACCGACATGCAACCCCTGATCCCGGCACGCCGACGCGGCATCGAACGCCCGCTGCGGATCACCGAGAACGACTGAGACGACAGCAGATTCAGGCGACGGAGCACCGGTGACGTCCGCCAGCTCGGATGCCCGGGCCAGGACGTCGAGCGCTCGCGTCGGCTCACGCTGGAGTACGGCGAGTGCAGCCCTGGCCGCGCCTACGGCGGCCGGTGCGAGCCCGGTGTCGAAGATGAACGTTCTTGCCGCGTCGATGAGATGCGCGCGGATCTTGTTGTCACCGAGCACAACTCCGCCCTGGCTGGCGAGCGACTTGGACAGTGTTGCAGTCACGACGACGTCGGGTTCACCGGCCAGGCCCGACTCGTGGACGAGTCCACGTCCACCGGCACCGCGCACACCGATGCCATGCGCCTCGTCGACCAACAGGATCGCCCCGTACGCGCGGCACACCTGATGCATCTGCCGCAGTGGCGCGAGGTCTCCGTCGGCACTGAAGACCGAATCGGTGACGACCAGCGCTCGCTCTTCCACTCTGCTGCGCAACGTGTCGGCGAGAAAGCCCACGTCCGAATGCGGAGCAACGGCGACCCGAGCACGTGACAGGCGGCAGGCATCCACCAGCGAGGCATGCGATCCCGCATCGGAGACGATCAACGACCCTGGACCCGAGAGCGCCGTCACCGCGCCGAGATTGGCTGTGTAACCGGAGGAGAAGACAAGTCCGGAGTCCGCCCCGACGAACTCGGCCAGTTCGACTTCGAGCAGTTCGTGTTCGGTGGTGGTGCCGGTGACCAGACGCGAGCCCGTGGCGCCCGCGCCCCAACGGCGCAGAGCCGCCGCGGCACCCTCGATCACATCGGGGTGCCGCACGAGTCCGAGGTAATCGTTCGACGCCAGGTCGATCAACGGGGAGTCGACCGTGCGAGGACGGAGTTCGCGACGCAGTCCAGCGGCCCTGCGGTCCGCTTCGACGGCCGTCAGCCAATTCAGCGAGGTGTTCACTTTTCCGACCATACTTGAACACCGTTCAACTCAATGGTTAGGGTGCATCCGTGCTCACAACCGGACTTGATCCCCATGACGTCTCCGCCATCGATGCCGATGTCCTCTGGCATCCGTACGGATCGTTTCCCGCGTCGACTCGTCCGCTGATCGTCGACTCTGCGCAGGGGGCTACCCTGACGCTCTCCGACGGCCGCCGATTGGTCGACGGGATGAGCTCGTGGTGGGCCGCCATTCACGGCTACCGCAATCCCGTGCTCGACACCGCCGCCGCACGGCAGCTCGGCAAGATGAGCCATGTCATGTTCGGCGGACTGACGCACGAACCCGCCGCTCGCCTCGGGCGACTGCTCGTCGACATCACACCACCTCACCTCGACAAGGTGTTCCTCTCCGACTCCGGTTCGGTGGCCGTCGAAGTCGCAGTGAAGATGTGCCTGCAGTACTGGCGGAGCCTCGGAAAGCCGTCGAAGAATCGTTTGATGACCTGGCGCGGCGGATACCACGGTGACACCTTCACCCCCATGAGCGTCTGCGATCCCGACGGCGGCATGCATTCTCTCTGGACCGACGTCCTGCGTCCTCAGGTCTTCGCGCAGGCTCCCCCGGCGGGCTATCTCCCCGAATACGTGCAGGAGTTGGAATCGCTCTTGGCCGAGCATCACGAGGACCTCGCAGCGGTGATCGTGGAACCGGTGGTTCAAGGCGCCGGCGGAATGCGTTTCCACGATCTCGCGTACCTGATCGACCTGCGTAACCTCTGCGACAAGTACCACGTCCTCCTGGTCTTCGACGAGATCGCGACCGGATTCGGACGCACCGGAGAATTGTTCGCCGCCGATCACGCCGGCGTCAGTCCCGACGTCATGTGCGTCGGCAAGGCACTGACCGGCGGGTACATGAGTCTGGCAGCAACGCTGTGCACCACGGAGATCGCGGAGACCATCACTGCCGGTGAGGGCGGCGGACTGATGCACGGCCCCACCTTCATGGGCAATCCACTCGCGTGCGCCGTCGCGGTGGCGTCGACCGAACTTCTGCTTGCGATGGACTGGCGGCGTGACGTCGCAACCCTCGAACGTGGCCTCGCTCGAGGCCTCGCCGAAGCCATCACAATTCCCGGGGTCGTCGACGTCCGCGTCAAAGGCGGAATCGGAGTGATCGAACTCGAACAGCCGGTCGACATGCAGAGCGCGACCGATGCAGCCGTCGACGCCGGCGTCTGGCTCCGGCCGTTCCGCAACCTCGTATACGCGATGCCTCCGTACCTGTGTTCGGAGGCAGAGGTGGAACAGATCACAGCCGGAATGCTTGCAACCGCCCGCAGCCAGGCGAAACGGTGATCGGCACCGTAGACAGTCGACGAGATTCGATCGGCTGCACCCGATAGGGTCTGATTCATGGATCAACCGCCGAGCGAGACCTCAGCCACTCCCATCCCGGTATGGCCTGGCAGTGCGTACCCACTCGGTGCCACCTACGACGGCGCGGGGACCAATTTCTCGCTCTTCTCCGAGGTCGCCGAGGCCGTCGAGCTGTGCCTGATCGCCAAGGACGGAACCGAAACCCGCATTCGGATGGACGAGGTCGACGGTTACGTCTGGCATGCGTACCTTCCGTCGGTATCCCCCGGCCAGCGATACGGCTACCGCGTTCACGGGCCGTACGATCCGGCTGCAGGTCTGCGATGCGATCCGAGCAAGCTCCTGCTGGACCCGTACGGAAAAGCGTTCGACGGAGACTTCGACGGAGACCGTTCGCTGTTCTCGTACGACGTCGAATCGGCGGCGGACCCCGAACCTTCAGGAGACGACGAATCTCCCGCCGTGGAGCCGCAAGAGGCTACCGACGAAACGAGTTCGGAAGCCGAATCGGACGAGGTGGGCCTCGAAGACGACTCGCCCACGGGCGATCAGGAATCGGACGAGGTCCTCGAGCCCGAACCCTTCGAGCCGGAACCACTCGTCGACGAACCCGCCACCATCCCTTTCCCCCAACATGATTCGCTCGGCCATACGATGTCGACCGTCGTCATCAACCCGTTCTTCGATTGGGCGTCCGACCACTCGCCGAAGCGTCCGTATCACGAGACGGTCATCTACGAAGCGCACGTCAAGGGTATGACCGCGACGCATCCCGGAGTTCCGGAGGAATTGCGCGGCACGTACGCGGGGCTCGCTCATCCGGTGATCATCGAGCACCTCACCGATCTGGGTGTCACGGCGATCGAACTGATGCCGGTCCACCAGTTCATGCACGATCAGGTGCTTCTCGACCAAGGTCTGCGAAACTACTGGGGTTACAACACCTTCGGCTTTCTCGCTCCACACACCGACTACTCCTCGGCCACGAAACCCGATGCGGCCGTAGCGGAATTCAAAGCCATGGTGCGCAGCTTCCACCAGGCGGGTATCGAAGTGATCCTCGACGTGGTCTACAACCACACCGCCGAGGGCAATCACATGGGGCCGACCATCAGCTTCCGCGGAATCGACAATGCCGCCTACTACCGCCTGGTCGACGGCGACGAAGAGCACTACATGGACTACACCGGAACGGGCAACAGCCTCAACGCCCGTCATCCGCATACGCTGCAATTGATCATGGACTCTCTGCGGTACTGGGTCACGGAGATGCACGTCGACGGTTTCCGCTTCGACCTCGCCTCGACACTCGCCCGTGAACTGCACGACGTGGACCGCCTTTCGGCCTTCTTCGATCTCGTGCAACAGGATCCGATCGTCAGTCAGGTGAAGCTGATCGCCGAACCGTGGGACGTCGGCGAAGGCGGTTACCAGGTCGGCAACTTCCCCGGCCTGTGGACCGAATGGAACGGCAAATACCGCGACACCGTCCGCGACTACTGGCGTGGTGAGCCGGCAACGCTGGGGGAGTTCGCCTCCCGTCTCACCGGATCCTCTGATCTCTACGAGGCCACCGGACGTCGCCCTGGCGCGAGCATCAACTTCGTCATCGCTCACGACGGTTTCACCCTGCACGACCTCGTCTCGTACAACGAGAAGCACAACGAAGCCAACGGTGAGAACAACAACGACGGCGAATCGCACAACCGATCGTGGAACTGCGGAGTCGAAGGCCCCACCGACGACCCGGAAATCCTCGAACTGCGTGGACGTCAGAGCCGAAACATACTGGCTACGCTGATGCTCAGCCAGGGCACCCCGATGCTTGCTCACGGCGACGAGATGGGCCGAACTCAGCAGGGTAACAACAACGTTTACTGCCAGGATTCGGAACTGTCATGGATGGATTGGACTCTCGCGGAAACCAACGCCGACCTCGTCGAGTTCACCAAGCGCGCAATTGCCTTGCGCGCCAAGAACCCGGTCTTCCGGCGTCGTCGATTCTTCGAGGGGCGACCTATTCGAAGCGGCGACCAGAGTCGCGACATCGCCTGGCTCACGCCGTCTGGCGAAGAGATGACTCCGGCCGACTGGGACAGCGGTTTCGGCAAGTCGTTGGCTGTCTTTCTCAACGGTGACGCGATCCCGGAACCGAACTACCGCGGCGAGCGCGTCACCGGAGATTCGTTCCTTCTCTGCTTCAACGCCCACTACGAAGATCTCGAATTCTCCACCCCCAACGCGGACTACGCGTCGGAGTGGACCGTCGTACTGGACACCTCGGTCCCCACCGGTGAGAGCGATACCGTGATCAAAGCCGGAACAACATTGGATGTAAAAGCGCGAGCATTGACGGTACTTCGCAGAACCGCTTGAGGGAGACGTGCACATGGCCCCGATAACCAGCACCTACAGACTGCAGTTGCGACCGGATGCATTCACTCTTCGTGATGCGGCCGCACAGGTGGACTACTTCGAGGCATTGGGGGTCTCACATCTCTATCTCTCCCCCATCCTCACTGCGACGTCCGGATCGACGCACGGCTACGACGTCACCGATCCGACAACCGTGTCCGAAGGACTTGGTGGCCGCGAGGCCCTGGTGGAGCTCTCGCGCGCCGTTCGATCACGTGGGATGGGCCTGATCGTCGATCTGGTCCCCAACCACGTCGGTGTCGCCAAACCTCGCGAAAATGCTTGGTGGTGGGACGTTCTCACGCACGGGCAGTCGTCGGAGTACGCGCATTTCTTCGACATCGATTGGGCCGAGGACAACGGAGCCAACGGCGCCGACGGCAAACTCTCACTCCCGGTACTGGGTAGCCCGGACGATCTCGACGCACTGACTGTCGAGAAAGACGGCGAGGAAACACTTCTCGCGTTCTACGAGCACCGCTTCCCCATCGCTGCCGGTACTGAATTCGGATCTCCACAGGAGGTGCACTCCAGGCAGTCGTACCGACTCGTACCGTGGAACGCCGGGATCGTCAATTACCGACGGTTCTTTGCCGTCAACGAACTCGCTGCGCTGCGCCAGGAGGACCCCCACGTCTTCGAACTCTGCCATCGGCAAGTGAAGTCGTGGGTCGACGAAGGACTGATCGACGGCGTTCGCATCGATCATCCGGACGGACTCGCGAATCCGGCGGAATATCTCGGGCGCCTGCGAGAACTGATCGGACCAGATCAGTGGCTCGTGATCGAAAAGATCCTCGGCCATACGGAACCACTCGATCCGATGCTCCCGATCGACGGCACCACCGGATACGACGCCCTCAATCAGCTGGGCGGCATTTTCGTCGATCCCGCCGCCGAACTCGAATTGACCGAACTCTCGGCAGATCTGACCGGCGACGACGGGGACAGTACGTGGTTGCATCACACCGAACGTCAGTTCAAACGCGACACCGGGCGCGGTGACCTGGCACCGGAGGTTCGCAGGCTCGTACGTGCAATCCGACGCGAAACCGGAAGTCGTTGCAGTGAGACCGAACTGAACGACGCAGTTGTCGTCGCGATCGCTCGGATGCCGGTGTACCGATCCGACTACAGTCCCCTCGCCGGTTTGGCCGCTCGGATCGTCGGTGACATGCACGAATTGGCTCCCGGACATGAACCATCGTTCAACGTGTTGGCGCAATCCCTGGTGAACAGCGGTGAGGCCTCAGTTCGCTTCCAGCAGGTGTGTGGCGCTGTCATGGCCAAGTCCGTCGAAGATCGACTCTTCTATCGGACGGCGCGCCTGGTCTCACGTCAGGAAGTCGGCGGCAACCCTGCATCGCTTGCCGTCTCCGTCGCCGAATTCCATCTCCACAACGCGGACCGAGCGAAGCGGTGGCCGCGCGCGATGACGAGTCTGTCCACTCACGACACCAAACGCGGCGAGGACGTGCGGGCACGGATCGGTGTTGTGTCTCAAGTGCCGACCCTGTGGGCCCGGCTGATTCGCGAGTGGGAAGACGTGTGCCCCAGCCCTGATCCGCTTACCGGATTGTTCTTGTGGCAGAACATCATCGGTGTGTGGCCGACGGACGGCCGCTCGGCAGCCTCGGTTCCAGAGCTGCGCGAGCGTTTGCACGCCTATGCGGAGAAAGCCATCCGCGAGTCCGGCGCCAGGACTTCCTGGAACGATCCGGACGTCGACTTCGAGTCGGCAGTGCACCGCTGGATCGACGAGGTGATCGACGGCCCGGTCGGTGATTCGGTCAGCGAATTCGTCGGCCGGATCGCGCGTCACGGCTGGTCGGACTCTCTCGGCCAAAAGCTGCTCCAACTTCTCGGGCCCGGCGTTCCCGACGTCTACCAGGGCACTGAGCTGTGGGAGGACTCGTTGGTCGATCCGGACAACCGGCGGCTTGTCGACTACGGAACGAGGCGATCACTGCTCGATTCCGGCGCCGCGCCGATCGACGCAACAGGAACCGCAAAGTTGCACCTCGTTCGCACGGCACTGACACTGCGGCGGGAGAACCCCTCGTGGTTCGATCACGGTGAGTACCGGCCGGTCTTCGCTTCAGGTTCCGGATCCGGTCATCTGGTCGGCTTCTCGCGCGGCCCGGCAGGTGATCCGCCTATGGTCGTTGCTCTGGCGACGCGACATTCGCTCAGACTCTCGTCGCACGGTTGGAGAGATACGCGAGTGGACCTGCCAGATGGCGAATGGGTCGACGCACTGAGCGGACAACCCGTCTTGTCTTCGGATGCGCGGGACATCTTCGCTGCCGGGCCATGTGCCCTGTTGACCAGGGTGCGCTGAGCGGTTTCCGCTGACTGGGCATTCACCCCCGAAAAGAACTTCGTCGCGCTAACTTCCGAAGAGCAGATCATCACCACTAGTCGGAGGTTTGAGCATGGCCGCCAGTCGATTCACCGGAAAAGTTGCCTTCATCACCGGAGCCGCCCGTGGTCAGGGGCGCGCCGAAGCTGTCCGGCTGGCAGAAGAGGGCGCAGACATCATCGCCGTCGACGCGTGTGTTCAATTCGAATCCACCTCGTATGCCGGCGCCACCGACGACGACCTGGCCGAGACAGTCGAACTCGTCAAGGCCCTGGACCGTCGAATTGTCGCTACCAAGACCGACGTTCGCGACTTCTCTGCGCTGTCCGCGGCGCTCGCGGCCGGCATCGACGAATTGGGGCGACTTGACGTCGTCGTCGCGAACGCCGGAATCTGTTCTGCCAACATGTCCTGGGAAATCACGCCCGAGCAGTGGCAGGAAACGCTCGACGTCAACCTGACCGGCGTCTTCCACACCGCCAAGGCAGCGATCCCGCACCTGATCAAGCAAGGCACCGGTGGCTCGATCATCTTCACCAGCTCCGTCGCCGGCCTGCGCGGCCTCCCCTTCCTCGGCCATTACGTCGCGAGCAAACACGGCATCACCGGTCTGGCCAAGACGATGGCCTCGGAGTTGGGGCAGTACAACATTCGGGTCAACACCATCCACCCACACGGCGTGGAAACCGGAATGCAGATGACGGACATGCGGCCGCTCATCGACGCCAACGCCCACACACTCGGTCCGATCTTCATGCAGACCTTGCCCGACCCGGTCAGCCAGCCGGAGGACATCGCCGCCGCCGTCGCGTTCCTCGGTTCCGACGAGGCCCATCACATCACCGGCATCGCGATGCCGCTCGATCTGGGCACCCTGATCCGCTGATCGAATCTTCTCGAGTTTTTCCCGTCCTCGGGGAATATCGCTTCCCCGAGGACGGTTGCGCGAGACATGACCAAAACTGTTGTAGCGCAGACGTACGGCACGCCCGAGGTCCTGAAGCTGGTGGACGTCGATTTACCGGCACCGAAATCAGGTGAAGTCCTGGTCGACGTGAAGGCGATCGGCGTCAATCCCTTCGACTTCAAGCTCTACAGCGGCGCTTTCGGCACCGACCCCGAGAAACTTCCCATCCGCCTCGGCGGCGAGGCAGCGGGCGTCGTCTCGGCTGTCGGCGACGGCGTCACAAATGTGAACGTCGGCGACGAAGTGATCGTCAGCCCCGGCAACGGCCTCTACTCCGAACAAGTAGTCGTGCCGGTCTCCTCTGTCACCGCGAAGCCCGCAGGCATCAGCTGGGAACAGGCAGCCGGCCTCCTTCTGGTCGGCGGAACTGCAGTCGACGCCCTCGACACCATTCGGGTCGGTTCCGGCGACACCGTTCTCATCCACGGCGCGTCCGGCGGCGTCGGCGCGATCGCTGTTCAGCTGGCAGTTGGTCGCGGAGCTACGGTGATCGGCACCGCGGGAGCCTCGAATCAGGATTACGTGCGCTCGCTCGGCGCGACGCCTGTGCTCTACGGCCACGGCCTCGAAGCGCGTGTTCGTGAACTCGCGCCGAACGGCGTCGACGCCGCCTTCGACACCGCCGGAACAGATGAAGCCGTCGATACTTCGCTGGCTTTGGTCTCCGACAAGAGTCGCATCGTCACCATCGTCGCGTTCGGACGCGCCCAGACCGACGGCTTCGCTTCCGTCGGCGGAGGCAATCCGGCAAGTGCGGAAGCGCGTTTGAAGGCACGATCCGAACTTGTCGAACAAGCCGGTTCCGGACACCTCATCGTGAAGATCGCCAAGACCTTCCCGCTAGCGGACGTGGCACTCGCTCACACCGAGTTGCAGAGTTCGCACCCCGCGGGAAAGTTCATCCTCGTTCCGTGACCTTCAGCTCTGTCTTGCCTAGGCCTTAGGGGCGAGTGGAACCAACAGGGTGGTGCCGAACGCGACGAGCACGGATTCGCCTTCGCGTTCGGCATGTACCTCGGCAGTGACGAACACCTGCTTGCGCCCGGCCTTGACCGAGCGCGCCGTAGCGACAAATGCGGTTCCGACGCCCGGACTCACGAAATTGACCGCGCAGTTGGACGCCGCCACGACACCTACCTGGGTGAAAGCAGCAAATCCGCACGCGGTGTCGACGAGTCCCGCCACGAGCGCAGCGTGCAGGTGTCCCGAGTACTGGCCCAGATCCTCACGCCATTCGAGCCGCAGACAGACGCGACCCGGTTCGGCCTCCGTGACTTCGAATCCGGCCCACCGGTTGAAGGCCGCCGAGGCGTTGACCGCGCGCAACTGTTCGAGCATTTCAGAATTTCCCATGTAGACCAGTCTACATAGATTGTGGTGGATCGCTGGGGTGTTTAAGCTCCAACTCGTGGCGACTCCCCCGAAACACCGCGAAGCACTCGTACGAGCTGCGGCCGATCTGTTTCGCCGCCAGGGGTATGCGGCAACGGGCCTCAACGAGATCCTCAAGTCGAGCGGGGCGCCGAAAGGTTCGCTCTACCACTACTTTCCCGGCGGCAAAGAGCAGATCGGCGAAGAGGTCGTCCGCGTCGGCGGGCAGTTGGTCACCGACACCCTGACCGAACTCGCCGACAGCCAATCGGACGCCGGGTCGCTGCTGCGCGAGTACGCGCGGTTGCTCGCCGGATGGGTGAGCGATTCGGATTTCCACGAAGGCTCGCCGATCACGACGGTGTTGTTGGAACTTGCCCCCGATTCGGAGAGCGTGACAGCCGCCGGACAGGCGGTGTATCGACAGTGGACTTCGCTACTGCGCGACACACTGATCGCGTCCGGGGTCGGACGTGCGCGAGCGGAACGGCTTGCCGTCCTTGCAGTGTCCGCGCTCGAGGGCTCGCTGGTGCGGGCTCGCGTCGAACGATCCGGTCAGCCGATTCTCGATTCCCTCGGCGAGGTCGCCGACGTGTTCGACGGAGCAATCGCCGCGGCGCACTCGCACTGAGCGAACGCGACCTGAGCGAACGGCACTCTCGGTCTCATGAAGGCGCCGAAAGGTACGTTCGCTCGGAATCGGAGGGTGGCTCAGTCGGCTTCCGGGCGCCACCTCGAGCACCACCGCGGGCCGCGCCGATCCCTGCGACGACGACGCACGCGATACCTGCCACGGCCAGAACACTCGGAACCTGTTGCAGCACAACCAGACCGATAAGCTGCGCGAAAGCAGGCTCGAGACTCATCAGCGTGCCGAACGCCGCCGTGGACAGCCTTCGCAACGAGACCATCTCCAGAACGAACGGCACGACGGGCAGCAAGATCGCGAGTCCGAGGCCCACGAGAATCAGATGCGGAGTCAGCCGCCCGATAGCCGAGTGGCCTACGGCAATTGTCGCGGCCAACCCGGCTACCGCCATCGACACCGCCAGCCCGTTGATACCGGCAACCTCGTCGCCGACGCGCTGGGTGAGCAGTATGTACATCGCCCAGCAGAGCGCCGCACCGAGTGCGTACGCCACACCGACCAGATCGACTGTCCCGGCCCACGGTTCGGTGAGAAGCACGACGCCCACGCCTGCCAGAACCGGCCACAGAACGCGGCCACGCCCCCGGAGCAAAGCAACCGTCAGCGGACCCAAGAATTCCAATGCGCTTGCTGTTCCCAGCGGAAGGCGCTCCACCGCTGCCATGAACAGGAGCGTCATGCCTGCGGTGACCACACCCAGAACCACGCAAGCCAGAAACGCCTTGCGAGTGAACGCCGAAGGGCGGGGCCTGACGATGATCAGAAGAATGATGCCTGCCCAGGCGAGTCGTAGCCACGCCGCTCCGTCTGCGCCGAGCTGATCGATCAGGCCCACCGACACGGCGAGCCCGAGCTGCACGCACAACATCGCCAAAACAGCCAGGCCCACTCCGGCCCGCGCTTTCGTATCCATAGCTGAATTGAACGGGAGGCCAACCGTTCGTGTCCACGCGATTTTGACCTACATTATGTTCACGATTAGTGAATGATCGAAGGATGGAAACCCGTCGACTCCATCTCCTCCTCGAACTCTCCCGCTTGGGTTCGATGCGTGCGGTCGCCGAAGCGCACAACCTCACGACGTCGACAGTGTCCCAACAACTCGCGGCCTTGACCGCGGAGACCGGTACCGCACTGATCGAGCCCGACGGTCGCCGGGTGCGGCTGACGCCGGCCGGTCAACGACTGGCCGATCATGCCGTCACCATCCTGGCAGCCGTCGATGCAGCTCGCCTGGACCTCGATCCGGACGCGGAACCGGTGGGGACCCTGCGAGTCGGCGGATTCGCAACTGCGATCAGAACCGCGATGCTCCCCGTCGCTCGAAGCCTGCAACGCAGTCACCCGCAGGTGGACGTGATGATCTACGAATACGAACCCGTGGAGGCTTTTGCACTCCTCGAACGCGACGATCTAGACCTCGCACTGACGTACGACTACAACCTTGCCCCCGCGTCGCCGAGCCCACTACTCGAAGCAATTCCGCTCTGGTCGACGCCATGGGGACTGTGTGTTCCCGACGACGCCAAAGCTCCCGACAAGTCCACAGAATCCGGAATCGATCTCCGCGCCTTCGCCGACACGTCATGGATAGTGAACTCACGCAACACGGCAGACGAGCGCGCTGTGCGAACCCTCGCGTCGCTGGCCGGGTTCACCCCTCGGATCACTCACCAGATCGACAGTCTCGACTTGGTCGAACTCTTGATCCTCAGTGGTTACGGCGTGGGGCTGATGCCGCTCGAACGCAAGACTCGCGAAGGCGTGCGCGTCGAACCACTCGTCGATCCGCCCGTCATCCTCACTGCCTATGCGGTGACGCGTCGCGGCCGATCGTCGTGGCCGCCGCTTCGGCTCGTGTTGGACCGACTCACGGCCTACCGATAACTCACATCCGATCAGCGTCGCCGTCGCGGCGCTGCTGCTTGGCAATTCGACGCTGCTCTTCCGCCCGTTCGCGGCACTGACGCAAGAAGGCTTCGTCCGCCGCCGGATCCTGCGCAACGGCACGTCCCGGGCGCTCGTATTCGCCGTACCCGGTTGGGCCGACGTATCCGCGGGGCGCGTTCTGTCCGCGCCCGACCACCAGCCACAGAACCGATCCCAAAGTAGGAAGGAAGATGATGATCAGAATCCAGACGACCTTGGGTAGGTACTGGATGTAGGCGTCATCTCTCGTGATGGCGTCGACGATGCAGAAAATCCACAGCAACATCGTGATGAGGCCGAACAAGGCATAGGGCACGCTGGCGATTCCTCCCGAGAATAAAAAACCCTCGCCATGCTAACGAAAACAGACCAATTAGTACATTAGATTCTGGCGAATGTTGAACTCGAGCCATCCTCGGTACGCATCGACGTCCCATCCACTGACCCGACGCAATTGCTGATGAAGCTGCGG
Source organism: Rhodococcus sp. T9N (assembly GCF_024436645.1). Taxonomy (NCBI): domain Bacteria; kingdom Bacillati; phylum Actinomycetota; class Actinomycetes; order Mycobacteriales; family Nocardiaceae; genus Rhodococcus; species Rhodococcus sp. T9N. The sequence goes on from NZ_JAMSKS010000008.1 coordinate 139,046, forward strand.
CGAGACGAAAGCGGCAAGTATGCCCGCGGCTTTCATGAGCGAAATCTCAGGCCTCAACAAGCCATGCTCGGAGAGACCCTCGGCTATCGACATCGCATTGACGGCCGACTGATCCGACGACTCCTCGGATAGTCGACGCATGTCGGCATCCGCACCCGAGGATTCGACCGCGACCATCATCAGAGCGCCGGCACGTTCGAGCAGTCCGATGCCCTGAGCCACGATCTGGGAGACGATCCGGCGAACGTCATCGGGGTCCGAGGCCAGGTTCGGCGCGCCGAGTGGAACCTCTTCGGCATCGAGCGCCGCAGCGAGGGCCGCTTCGAAGATCTCGAGTTTCCCGCCAGGGAAGGCTGTGAACACCGTCCGATCGGCGACGCCGGCCGAGGCGGCAATCTGCTTGACGGTGGCACTGACATACCCGTCTCGAATAAACAAGGCCGTCGCCGCATCACGAATGAGTTCACGCGTTCGCTGCGCGGAAGCTTCACGCACGCGGGAGTGGTACTGGCGTCTGCCCTCCATTGCGCACACTTTAGCCGCATTCGATGCAACGACCATGCATGGAAAGAATCGTGCAGCTCAGGAGCCTTTTCCGGGGTGATCTATCCAGCCGTCGCTACCGGGAAACACCAACGCCTCGTGGCCGTTGTCGTACCTGACCAGATACGGAGGACCGCCGTCCTCGCCGTGCACCTCGAGAACCTCGGCAGTTACCTCCGCCTGCCCCACCACGCGCCCCTGGACGTGGAGACGGTCACCCACTTCGGCATGCATCACTCCTCCTCGCTGCCCGCTCGCGCAGGCGCAGACCAACCACTGACGTTGTTCCCGCCATGCCGACTCGGAAACCCTGGGGCGAGTTGCCGTCGTGAGAAATCGCATATTCACCGAAGGTGACAGCGACGGGTGAACAGTGGTTCACTCATGGGTGAATTTCCGTTCACCATCGCCGCGTGAAGGACCGTCTCTTGGCATTGCACTCGTCTCCGACCACTCGCCGTTCAAGTCGGCTCATTACCGCAATTCTCTGTCTTTCCGGCACCGTGGTCGCGCTGCAACAAACGATGGTCATTCCGTTGTTGCCCGATTTCCCGAAGATCCTCGGCGTCAGCGCTGACGACGCCTCCTGGCTCGTCACCGTCACGCTCCTCACGAGTGCCGTCGCCACTCCGATCGTCTCCCGCCTGGCAGACATGTTCGGAAAACGACGCATGATGCTGATCTCGATGACGATGATCGTGGTCGGATCACTGGTCGCGGCGATCGGCGGCAATTTTGTCGCCCTGCTCATCGGACGTGGTCTCCAAGGCTTCGCGATCTCGATGATCCCCGTCGGAATCAGCATCATGCGCGACGAACTGCCCAAGGAGAAGGTGGCGTCGGCAACAGCGTTGATGAGTGCCACTCTCGGAATCGGCAGCGCACTCGGGCTCCCCCTGTCCGGGTTGATCTTCGAGCATCTGGGCTGGCCCGCCATCTTCTGGCTCTCGGCGATCGTGGGCGTCCTGCTGATCATCGCGGTAGCCGTCGTCGTCCCGGAATCGAGTGTTCGTACCCGCGGCAAATTCGACTTCCTGGGCGCGGTCATGCTCTCGACAGCACTCACGGCGATCCTCCTCGCCATCTCCAAGGGCGCCCGTTGGGGGTGGACGAGCGAACTGACATTGCTGATGTTCGTCATCGGGATCGTGACTCTCGCATTGTGGTTCCCTTACGAACTTCGCGTCACCCAGCCGATGGTCGATCTACGAACGTCGGCCAAGCGGCCTGTTCTGCTGACCAACGTCGCCTCGATCCTCGTCGGCTTCTCGATGTACGCGAACAACCTCTCCACCACCCAACAACTTCAGATGCCGAAGATCTCCGGCTACGGCTTCGAACTGGGCGTGATGGCGGCCGGACTGTGCATGATTCCGGCAGGCCTCGCGATGGTCTTCTTCGCGCCCGTCTCCGCGAACATCACGAAGCGATTCGGAGCCAAGATCACCCTGATCGTCGGCGGCACGGTGCTCGCGCTCGCCTACATCGCGCGAGTGTTCCTGACCGGTTCGATAGCACTGATCATCATCAGCGCGGCGGTGGTCAGCATCGGAACTGCAATCGCCTACTCCGCGATGCCGATGCTGATCATGCGATCGGTTCCGATTACCGAAACCGCGTCGGCAAACGGCCTCAATTCGCTGCTCCGCTCAGTCGGTACGTCCACGTCCAGCGCGGTGGTTGCCGCCATGCTCACTTCGATGGTTATCCCGTCCGGGCCGGGCGAGGGCCTTCCGTCGATCGACGCCTTCAAGAACATCTTCTGGCTGGCCGCCCTCGCCGCCGTGGCTGCTGCCGCTGCCGCTGCGTTCATTCCTCGCCGCGGCGCAAAACCGGAAGCGGCACTTCGCCCGGTGACCCCGGAAGGGTTCGAGCTTCCCGACGCCGCCGTGTCCGAAACGGAAATTGTGGTTGCCGGTCGTGTGGTCCGGGCCGACAGCCGACCGATCCGGCAGGCCGTTGTCACCGTGATGGACATGGAGGGGCGACCGATCGACTGGAGTCGCGCCGACAACGAGGGCAACTTCTCCCTCGCCCTACCCCGGCCCGGCCGGTACCTGGTGGTCACGAGCGCCGACGGTTGGTCCCCGAGATCACAGGTAATCAGCTTCGACAGCGCGCAATCGACGCACACCGTCGAACTCGGTGACCGCCTCACCATCTCCGGCAAGGTCGGAGTCGGCGGCCGAACGACCTCGGGAACCGTCGTCACGCTCACGAAACCGACCGGCGAATTCGTCGCATCCACGGTCACCGACGGAACCGGGCACTACGGAATCGCACTTCCCACATCCGGCCGGTACATCCTGACCGCGCTGACCGAGAGCGGACACGGCACATTGGCTCGTCAGATAGCGGTCATCGCGCAGTCCACCGTCGTCGATTTCGACGTACCCGTCGATGCCGAGCCGTTGACGACAGTATGAACGCCAGTACGAGCAACCGAACGCATGGCGATCGGGTATCGAGGCGGAGGCGAGCGACATGAGCAGCGGCGAAGCCAGCATCCTCACAGCAGCGAAAGCCTTGTTCGCGGAACGAGGTTACGCATCGACGACCATCAAGGACATCGCGGTCGCAGCCGGCTACTCCCCTGCCCTGGTCATGAAGATCTACGGCAGCAAAGCTCGGCTGTACTCGGCTGCGATCCCGTCCGCACCTCCGATGGACGAGGATCCGAATGCCGACGCCACCGGAGACATCGGCTGTCAACTGGTCGAGAAACTTGTCGCTCGTAGAGAATCCGATGAAACCGATCCGTGGGCAATGCTCGCAGTACACGTTCACGAGGCGCCAGATCCGGCCGCCGCTCGGGCCGAGATCAAGCAACGATACGTTCACGGGATCGCGCGCCGCATCGGCGACACGGAGCCCGGTTTGGTACGCAGCCAGATCGTCGTCTCACTGCTGCTCGGACTGGCCACCGGCATGCGGACGCTCGAACTCCTCGGTGAGGATTCACTGTCGTCGGAGGATCTGATCCGGCGCTACGGAAGGCTGATTCAAATAGCCGTCGTCGAAATCGAACCGGTATCCGAGCACGAATCGTTCATCAGTGACACGGTGGGGGAATGACTACTTACCGATACCTCGACGCCGACCGGAATCTCCTCGAAGAGAAAGATTTCGAAACCGAGCAGGACGCACAGGAATACCGACTCTCCGTCCTCGGTGCCGAACACATCGAGCCCGCGGGCGAATGATCCTGTCGATTCCCCGATCGGTCAGGGAGACTTCGCTGCAGTGGTGAGTTCAGCGATCAAGGCTTGAACGCGACGCTCGATTTCGTCACGGATCGGGCGAACTGCTTCAAGGCCCTGTCCGGCCGGGTCGTCGAGAACCCAGTCTCGGTAACTCTTGCCGGGGAAGATCGGGCACGTGTCGCCGCAGCCCATGGTGATGACGACATCCGAATCCTGGACGGCGTCGACAGTGAGGATCTTCGGAGACTGCGCTGAGATGTCGATACCGCGCTCTGCCATCGCCTCGACCGCTGCCGAATTGACGGTCTCGGCGGGTGCGGATCCGGCGGAACGGACCTCGATGGCGTCGCCTGCGAGATGGCTCAGGAATCCCGCGGCCATCTGAGATCGACCGGCATTGTGGACGCAGACGAACAACACCGATGGTTTGCTCATGACCTCGCTCTTTCTCGACTGGATGAAACCTCTTCGACTGCAAAGCGTTTGCGTAGAGCAAGGGAGACATAGACCAGCCCGACGAGCACCGGTACCTCGATCAGCGGGCCGACGACACCGGCAAGAGCTTGCCCCGAGGTGGCGCCGTAGGTGGCGATGGCTACCGCGATCGCGAGTTCGAAGTTGTTGCCCGCGGCGGTGAACGCCAGGGTCGTGGTGCGTTCATAGCCCAATCCGATTGCGGCGCCGAGGATGTAGCCTCCGCCCCACATGAGCGCGAAGTACGCGAGCAGGGGCAGCGCGATCCGGACGACATCCCAAGGCTGGGAGGTGATCTGTTCGCCCTGCATCGAGAAGAGCACGACGATGGTGAACAGCAGACCGTAGAGCGCCCAGGGGCTGATCTTGGGGATGAACTTGTTGTCGTACCAGTCGCGGCCTTTGGCGCGTTCGCCGAAGAAGCGGGACAGAAAACCTGCCAGCAGCGGGATACCGAGGAAGATCAGGACCGATTTCGCAATCTGCCAGGGCGAGGTGTCGATGGTGGTCTGTTCGAGGCCGAGCCACCCGGGCAGGACCGAGAGGTAGAACCAACCGAGCACGGCGAACATGATCACCTGGAACACCGAATTGATGGCGACCAGCACCGCGGCGGCTTCGCGGTCTCCGCAGGCCAGGTCGTTCCAGATGATCACCATCGCGATGCAGCGAGCGAGACCGACGATGATCAAACCGGTTCGGTATTCCGGCAGGTCAGGCAGAAACAGCCAGGCGAGGGCGAACATCAGCGCCGGGCCGAGAACCCAGTTCAGGAACAGGGAGCCGGCGAGGAGTTTCTTGTCCCCGGTGACTGTGTCGAGGCGGTCGTAGCGGACCTTCGCCAGGACCGGGTACATCATGATCAGCAGACCGAGGGCGATCGGTAGCGAGATGCCGTCGATCTGCACCTTGTCCAGGGCAGTGTTCACACCGGGGATCCAGCGTCCAACCAGCAGGCCGACGACCATGGCCACGCCGATCCAGACCGCCAGATAGCGGTCGAGGGTGGAGAGTTTTCCGACGACTTCGGGGTGTTCGGTGGTGGCAGCGGTGTTGCTCATGCGGTGACCTCAGCGCAAGCGTCTGCGGCACTCACGCTCGCACCTTCTACCAGCAGAACGGCGGAAAGCTGTTGCAGCGCAGCCGGAATAACCCAGTAGTACACCCAGGTCCCGCGTCGTTCACAATCGAGCAGCCCGGCCTGGCGCAACACCTTCAGGTGATGCGAGATAGTCGGCTGAGACAAGTCGAACGAGTCGGAGATGTCGCAGACGCAGGCTTCACCACCCTCGTGACTTGCCACCAAGCTGAGCAAGCGGAGACGAACCGGATCGCCGAGGGCCTTGAACATCCGAGACAAGTCTCCGGCCCAATCCTCGGTCAACGGTTCACGAACGAGCGGGGTGCAGGAAGCCTCGGAGTCCGGCAGCTCTTGATTCGACATTCTTCGATATTGACAGATATCGAATCAACGCGCAATCGGGCATCCGGTCAGCCGGATCCCGGACTCATCCCTCGGCGATCGCCGTTCGACGCTCGAGCAGAACAGTGTCGCGCCACACGCCGTCGAGTTCGGCGATCTTCTCGCGAAGGCCGACCGTTCGAAACCCGGCCGAATGATGGAGCGAGATGGAGGCACGGTTCTCCGGGAACATCGACGTCTGCAGAGTCCAGAGTCCGTCGGCGTCGGCGGCCATGACTTGCTTGCGCAACAACGCCTTTCCGACGCCACGACCACGCATGCCGTCCGCAACGTACACGGAGTTCTCGGCAACCCCGCGGTAGCAGTCACGCTCGGAAACCGGACTCAACGCAGCCCATCCGACAACAACACCCCCGATAGTCGCCACCCATCGATGCTGCGGCAGCCACCGTTCGTGGAGATGCTCACGCGAGGGGACCTCAGCGGCAAAGGTGGCATTTCGGGTGTCGATACCCTCGCCGTAAATACGGCGAACCGCATCCCAGTCGTCGTCGATCATGGCCCGGACAGAGACATCGTCGGGCAGATCACTCGGGCAGCACGGACGCGGAGCAAGGACTCCCATCACCACATCCGCCGCCTGCGGCAAGGCAACGCAACACGTCGGACTCATCGCGACGACCGTGCTCGTCCCTTCCTTACGCATGGTCACAAAACCCACATCGGCGAGCTTGCGCAGGTGGTGCGACACCGTCGGTTGCCCGATCCCCAACGCCTCGGCGAGCGCTCCGACGGTAATACCACCGACCGCGCTCGCTACCCGGTGAAGCAATCGGACGCGCATCGGCTCGGCAAGGCAGGCGAACCACTGCGCGTAGGTATCGGCATCGCCCTGCGCGAGGACGGAAGAACGGATCTGATCCGAGTCCGAATCTCCGACTCGCACCGTCGGAGTCTGCAGCGAAGTCATCTCTCCACTATATCGACAGCTGTCGATGGTTGCCTACATTGATGATCGTCGATACAGTTCTCCGTAGATCGATAATCGTCGATGAAAGGCGCGAAAATGAACCCCCTACCCGTTGTCGTGATCGGGGCCGGCCCGATCGGCCTGGCAGCCGCAGCAGAACTGCGCGAGCGCGGACTCACACCCCTTGTATTCGAGCGCGGAACCACAGCCGGTGCTGCGATCTCCGAGTGGAATCACGTTCGACTGTTCTCCCGGTGGTCCGAACTCGTCTCCCCCGCCGCGCGGCGGCTCCTCGACCAGAATGGATGGAGCTCACCCGACGGGCAGACCTATCCGACCGGCCGGCAATGGCGCGAGCTCTACCTCGAACCACTCGCCTCGGCCCTCGCCGACCTGGTCCAGTTCGACACCGAGGTGATCGGCGTAGCTCGACGCGGACGTGACCTGGTCGTCGACGCCGGACGCGACAGCGAACCCCTCTCGATTCACCTGCGGCGCCGGGACGGAACCGAGGATCGGATGTTCGCCCAGGCCGTTGTGGATGCGTCCGGCACCTGGGGCACCCCCAACCCGCTCGGTGGTGAGGGTCTTCCTGCACTCGGCGAAGGCGCTGTGGGTACTGCGATCCGGTACCGGGTTCCTGATCTCGACGATCCGGCTGTGCGGGCACAGTTCGCCGGAAAACACACGGTCATCGCAGGTAGTGGCCACTCCGCGCTGACGGCGATCGTTGCGCTGTCAGGGTTGGCGGAGCAGGCTCCGAGCACCCGCATCACCTGGGCGGTCCGCCGAGGAAACATCGGCTCTGCATTCGGAGGCGGCGACGCTGACGAACTGCCCGCGCGCGGCGCCCTGGGATTGCGCGCAAAGAAGGCCGTCGAGGATGGCCTGTTGAGCGTCGTCAGCGGCTTCCGCACCACAGAGGTGACAACTACCCCTTCGGGACAACTCATACTTGCCTCCGATGCGGGTGATCGCATCGAGAACGTGGACAACGTCATAACGCTGACCGGCTTCCGCCCCGATCTGTCCTGGCTCTCGGAAATTCGACTCGGCCTCGACCCGGTCTTACAAGCACCGGTCGAGCTTGCTCCGCTGATCGACCCGAACGTCCACTCGTGCGGCACCGTTTACCCGCATGGCGCGAAGGAGCTTCGCCATCCGGAGCCGGGGGTGTACTTGGCAGGAATGAAAAGCTACGGCCGAGCACCCACCTTCCTGGCGATGACCGGCTACGAGCAGGTTCGCAGCATCGCAGCCGAGCTCGCCGGCGATCACGAGGCAGCGGCCCGTGTCGAGTTGATCCTTCCGGAGACCGGAGTCTGCGGCGGCGCAGGCATTTTCGACGAACCTGACACAGCAGAAACCGACACAGGGAAAGCCGAGGGCGGATGCTGCAGCGCCCCCGCTCCGAAACTGATCACGCTGTCTGCACCGTCCGGCAACACCTGCGGATAGAAACAGTCCTTGACGACGGAACCAGCCCGCCGGGCTGCCACATCCGGCCGAACAAGGCATGCTGATCGTGTGCATACTTTCGAGGTCTGGGCGCCCACACCGGAATCGGTCCGGGTCGAAGTCGACGGCATCACGCACGAGATGGACCGGACCGACGACGGGTGGTGGCGCGCCGAGGTCGACTGCGACAACCGCGCTCGCTACGGCTTTGTCGTCGACGGTGAAACACTCCCGGATCCGCGTTCACCACGCCAGCCCGAAGGCGTGCACCTTCGCTCCCAGTTGCATCAGCTCGACGAGGCGTCCTGGACCGACTCTCAGTGGACCGGACGACAACTCCCAGGATCATCGGTCTACGAACTGCACATCGGAACGTTCACCCCCGAAGGAACATTCGACGCCGCGATCGAACGTCTCGATCACTTGGTAGACCTCGGCGTCGGCTTCGTGGAAATCATGCCGGTCAACGGCTTCAACGGAACTCACAACTGGGGCTACGACGGTGTGCTCTGGTACACGGTCCACGAGATCTACGGTGGCCCGGACGGATTGCAACGCTTGGTGAATGCGGCCCACGAACGCGGACTCGGCGTGATTCTTGACGTGGTCTACAACCACCTGGGCCCGTCGGGCAACTACCTCGAAAAGTTCGGCCCCTACATTGCCGATGGAGCGAACACCTGGGGCCGAACGATCAACATCGGCGGTCCGCAGTCGGGCGAGGTTCGCGAGTACATCATCGGCAATGCCCTGCGATGGATGCGCGATTTCCACATCGACGGTCTACGCCTCGACGCCGTCCACGCGTTGGTCGATCACACCGCAACGCACATCCTCGAGGAACTCGCCGTCCGAACGGAAACACTGTCGGCTCATCTGGGTCGACCGCTCACGTTGATCGCCGAAAGCGATCTCAACGACGCCACTCTGATCACGCCACGAGCGGCCGGCGGGTTCGGCTTGGACGCGCAGTGGGACGACGACATCCACCACACCATTCACACGGCCGTGTCCGGCGAACGCCAGGGTTATTACGCCGACTTCGGATCCTTGGAATCCCTTGCAAATACATTGCGGCGCGGTTTCTTCCACGCCGGAACGTATTCCTCGTTCCGTGGACGGGTTCACGGCCGGCCGATCGACATCACGCATCAGCCCGCCAGCGCCCTGCTCGCATACACGTGCACCCACGATCAGATCGGCAACCGCGCGATCGGGGACCGCCCGAGCGCCTATCTGACGCCAGGACAATTGGCGATCAAGGCGGCGCTGGTCCTGCTATCGCCGTACACACCGATGCTGTTCATGGGCGAGGAATGGGGAGCGACCACTCCGTTCCAGTTCTTCACCTCGCATCCGGAACCGGAACTCGGCGAGGCCACTGCCAAAGGCCGCAAAGCGGAGTTCGCGGCGCACGGCTGGAACAGTGACGACATTCCGGATCCGCAAGACCCACAGACATTTCTGCGATCGAAACTGGACTGGGACGAGCGAGACGACGAGACACGCGCTCGCGTCCTGGCCTGCTATCGCGATCTACTTGCCCTGCGCAGGAAGCGAATCGAGATCACCGACCCTTGGCTGGGGCACCTGCACGTCGACTACGACGAGGACGACCAGTGGATCACCCTGCGCCGCGGCGCATTACAGATCGTGTGCAATCTGGGAACGGACGCGGCCTCGGTCCCGGCCGGCGGAACCCCCATCCTCTGGTGGGATCCGCCGACACAGGACGAGACCGCGTCCGCAACAGTGGTGCCGGGGCACTCGTTCGTCGTACTCGAAAGCTGACTAACTCTCGAGATTCCGGTATTAACGCTTCGCGTTCTCTGGTGTACTCCGCAGCATCCTCAACACCAATGCGGCACTGACGAACAGAACCAAAGCTGTTGCACCGGCAGCAACGTGCATACCGTCGACAAACGCCGACTTCGCGGAATCGGCAAGCACCGAACCGAGTTCACCAGGTAGGTACGTTGCTTCCTGCAGGGCACCGCCGAGTGTGCCCTGTGCAGCATGCGCCTGATCTGCTTCGAGCATCGAGGTGTCGATTCCCTTGCGGAAGATCGCCATCACCACGCTGCCCAGGATCGCCACGCCGAGCGCGATGCCGAGTTCGTACGCGGTCTCCGACACAGCGGACGCAGCGCCGGCGCGTTCGGGTTCCACCGAGCTGACCACGAGATCCGATGTCAACGTCAACGCGACACCGACACCAGCACCGGCCAGACCGAAGCCGAGCACGAACATCAACGGGCCGCTGTCGACGCCGAGTGCGAGCAGCATCGCAGCACCGATACCGGCAACCGCGAGGCCCGCGCTGAGCACGTGAGACACCGACCACCGGCGAATCAACCAGGCTGCCGCAACCGCGGTGAATGCGCTGAGCAACATACCCGGGAGCATCAGCAGGCCGGCGTCGAGCGCCGAGTTACCGAGCACCAACTGCAGGTACTGCGAGCCGAAGAACAGGACACCTGCCAGCGCGAAGATCGAGAGCAGGTTGGTGATGACGGCGGTGGAGAACGACGCGTTGGCAAACAGCTTCAGATCCAACATCGGATCCTTCAGCATCCGCTGACGACGCACGAACACGTAACCCGCCGCGAGACCAACGAGGCCGATCACCAGCAACGTGATGCTGACGCCGTGCACCACGGATTCCTTGACCGCGTACACCAGCGGCAACATGGTCGCCATCGACAGACCAGCGCTGATGAGGTCGAATCGACCCGGATTGGGGTCCTTCGACTCCGGGATCAGGATCGGGCCGAGTACAACCAGCGCGATCATGACCGGAATGTTGATCAAGAAGACCGAACCCCACCAGAAGTGCTCGAGCAACCAACCACCGACCAACGGGCCGGCCGCGGTACCGCCACCTGCCATCGCGCCCCAGACGCCGATCGCCTCGGTGCGCTGACGCGGGTTGACGAAGATCGTGCGGATCAGACCGAGGGTGGCAGGCATCAGCGTTGCACCGGAAATACCCTGCAGCACGCGGGCGGCAATGAGCATCTCGGGACTGACAGCGAGAGCGGCGATGATCGAGGCGAGACCGAAGCCGACTGCGCCGATCAGGAGCAGTTTTCGCCTACCGATCCGGTCGCCGAGCGTACCCATGGTGATGAGCAGACCGGCGAGCACGAACGAATAGACGTCGATGATCCACAGCAACTGCGTGCTGCTCGGCTCGAGGTCGGCGCTGATGAACGGAAGCGCAAGATCGAGCACCGTGCCGTCGACTGCGATGAGCAACACAGCAAAGGCAAGGACTATCAAGCCCGCCCAGTCACGCTTTGTCGCCCGAACCTCGTCGGGATTGATTGCAGACGTCTGATCTGCCGACACTGACATTGCTCCCCTGCGACTTTCTCTGAGTTCTTTCGAAAAGATTTCACTGAACCGTCCAGCCGGTACAGTAGGTCTACGGTAACAGTGAACCGTCCGAGCGGTAAAGTTATTTCCGGGTAGGGTCACATCACATGGCTGCCGACACTCGCGATCGAATTCTCGACGCACTGGAGAAGCTGCTGCTGGTCAGCGGCGTTGCCCAAGTCACGCTCGAAGGCGTTGCCGCCGAAGCCGGGGTTTCCAAGGGCGGACTTCTCTATCACTTCCCCAGCAAGGAAGCCCTCCTCGCGGCGATGGTCCGCAGACTCGGGGAACGCTCGGATCAGCAACTCGACGACGCCGTAGCCGGCGGTACGACGGTCACCGAGTTCTATCTGCAGATCCCCGATGCGAACGAAAGCGAAGAACTCTCACTCTTCCGGTCGATCATCGCGGCACTGAGAACAGTCGACGGACAACACGACGAAATCCAGAAAGCCGTCACACATGTGATGCGGAGCTGGGACAAGGGCCTTCAGACCGAGATCGCCGACCCTGTGCAGGCCGAGATCATCCGGCTCGTCGGCGACGGCCTGTATCTGGCGGCCATGCTCGGGCTCCCCCAGCCGGATCCCGAACTGCATCGACAGGTGGTCGAGCGACTGCGGCCCTGACCGGGGGCGTCCCTTACGTCAGATAGCGGTACGCCGGGCTTCCCGGCTCGAGCCTCTCGGACTGCATCGGCGCGCGCTCCATCCGCTCGAGTAACGCCGCCAAACCGTCGGCGGAACCGAGTTCGATACCCACCAACGCGGCACCCGTCTCGCGATTGTTTCGCTTGACGTACTCGAACAGCGCGATGTCGTCGTCCGGCCCCAGCACGTCCGAAAGGAAGCGACGCAACGCTCCCGGTTCCTGCGGAAAGTCCACCAGGAAGTAGTGCTTGAGCCCGAGGTGAACGAGCGAACGCTCGAGAATTTCGCCGTAACGGGAGACGTCGTTGTTGCCACCGGAGATCAGGCACACGACGGTCGAACCCGGCTCGAACGTCAAATTCTGAAGTGCCGCAACGGAAAGCGCACCCGCAGGTTCGGCGATGATGCCCTCGCTCTGATACAGCTCGAGCATCGCCGTGCAGATAGCGCCCTCGTCGATCTGATTGACGACAAACGATCCCGAACCGGACCGCGTCTGAAGTTGACGAGCAACGAGCGGCAACGACGCGTGCGACACGACGGCGGCACCCAGACGTGAAACGACCTCGTAGGGAACATCGCCGATCCTCTTGACCGCTGCTCCGTCGACAAATGGATCGACGTCGGGAAGAGTCACCGGGCCCCCGGCAACAAGAGCTGCCGTCATGGACGCCGCGCCGGACGGCTCGATCCCGACGATCGACGTCTTCGGCGACCGCTCGTGCAGGTAGGTGGCGATGCCCGCAATGCAACCGCCACCGCCGACCGGCACGACGATCGTGTCGAGAGGGGCGTCCAATTGCGTCAGAATCTCCGCTGCAATGGTTCCTTGCCCCGCAGCGGTGCGCACGTCGTCGAACGGCGGAACCATGGTTGCGCCAGTTTCGGCTACGTCCTCCGCGGCCGCAGCAGCGGCGGCGTCATAGGTCTCACCGATCATGAACAGTTCGACAAACGCTCCGCCGTGGGCGCGGATGCGATCACGCTTCTGCTTGGGGGTATTGGCCGGAACGTAGATCCGACCCTTGATCTGCATCGTTCGGCACGCGAAAGCAACACCCTGCGCATGGTTACCGGCACTGGCAGTCACTACGCCGGCACCGCGTTCGGCCTCGTTGAGCTGAGCGATCAGGTTGTACGCGCCACGAATCTTGTACGAACGAACGCCCTGGAGGTCCTCACGCTTGAGATACACGTGTGCCCCGGTCAACGCCGAAAGACGATCGCTGTACTGCAGGGGTGTCGCCGCAATGACGTGCTGAATTCGCTCGATGGCCGCGTCGATCTCCTGCGCGTCGAGCGCGGGGACGGTGGACTTCGTTACTACGACATCGGGCGAGTTAGACACCCCGCCATTTTCGCACGTCGGAGATCAACCTTCCCACCACCCCGCCCCGCATGGTCTGCGAGGCAGGGTGGCGGTAGGTCAGCCGCGCGGATCCAACTGTGAAGGACGTGGCACGTTCCGCAGATTCGACTTGGCCATCTGTACTGCCTCGCCGACGCCGCCGTTCATCACCATCTTCGACATCGCCAAAGCGAAGCCCTTCATCTGACCACCGGTGATGGTGGGCGGCAACGACAATGCCAACGGATCGGTCACCAGATCCACCAAGGCTGGACCGTCGTGATCGAGCGCGGCGCGTAGGCCCGCTTCGATGTCCGCGGGATTCTCGATTCGGCGCGAAAAGATACCGAGCGCAGCAGCAACCGCCGCGTAGTCGACCGCGGGCACGTCGACCCCGAAATCCGGAAGGCCGTCGACCAGCATCTCGAGCTTGACCATTCCGAGCGTCGAGTTGTTGAACACCACGATCTTGACCGGCAACTTGTACATCGCGACGGTGACCAACTCACCGAGCAGCATCGACAATCCACCGTCGCCCGACACCGAGATGACCTGACGCCCCGGACTCGACCATGCAGCACCCATCGCGTGTGGGAGCGCATTGGACATGGATCCGTGCAGCGCCGAGGAGATGAAGCGTCTCGATCCGTTCGGATTGAGATAGCGCGCCGTCCACACGTTGCACATCCCGGTGTCGGCGGTGAAGATTGCGTCGTCGGCTGCCAGATCGTCCAAGATCGAGGCCGCATACTCGGGGTGAATCGGCGTGCGCTGCTTGACCGGATCCGTGTATGCACCAACCACTTTGGTCATCAAAGTGTTGTGCTTGGCGAGCGTGTCCTCCAGGAACCCGCGGTCGGTCTTGCGATCGAGCTGCGGAATCAGTGCATTCAAGGTGCTCGCGACGTCGCCGTGCACAGCCAGGTCCAGGCTGGTTCGACGCCCCAACCGCTCGGCCGCGATGTCGATCTGAGCGGTACGAACGTCGTCGGGCAAGAACTGATCGTAGGGAAAGTCCGTACCGATCAGGAGCAGGAGATCGGCGCCGTGGATACCGTCGTGCGCCGCACCGTAACCGAGCAATCCGGTCATCCCGACGTCGTATGGATTGTCGTACTGGATCCATTCCTTGCCACGCAGTGAATGCCCGATGGGAGCGCCGACGGTTTCGGCCAACGCCAGAACCTCCGCGCGCGCATCTCGCACGCCCGCGCCGGCGAAGATCGCAACCTTACGCGAGCCGTTGATCACATCTGCCAACGCCTTGACGTCACCGGCATCCGGAACGACTGTCGGCCTTCGGGTTTCGACGAGCGTCGGCGGGGTGCCTTCTGCCGGACAATCGGCGATGTCCCCGGGAAGCACGATCACCGAGACGCCGTTTCGAGCCACCGAATGCTGAATCGCCGACTGCACCACGCGAGGTGATTGGACTGCCGTGCTGACGAGTTCGGTGTAACTCGAACATTCGATGAAGATCCGCTCGGGATGCGTTTCCTGAAAGTAGCCCATTCCGATCTGGGCGCTGGGGATGTGCGAGGCGATCGCGAGGACCGGCGCGCCCGAACGATGAGCGTCGTACAGGCCGTTGATCAGGTGAAGGTTTCCGGGACCGCAGGATCCGGCACACACTGCGAGTTTTCCGGTGATCTGGGCATCCGCTGCGGCCGCAAAGGCGGCTGCTTCCTCATGCCGGACGTGTATCCAATCGATTCCGCCCTTCTCGGAACCACCGGTGCGACGAACCGCATCGACGATGGGATTGAGACTGTCACCGACAATGCCGTAGATCCGACTGACACCCGCGTCAACGAGCTGCTGAACCAATTGATCTGCAACGGTTTTCGGACTCATCAGACCTCCATGACACACTCACGGGAGTCGGGATCGCCGACCCCCGGGAGTGACGATTTACTTGTGATTGATGCAGCGCTTCTTGTGGAATGCGGGGTTACTTGGGTTCGAGCACGAACACCGGAATCTCACGATCGGTCTTCGTCTGATAATCGGCGTAGTCGGGGTACGCAGCGACAGCGCGCTCCCACCAGACCGCCTTCTCGTCGCCGGTGACTTCCCGAGCAACCAGGTCGAAGACCTGCGTCGCGTCACGCAGCGTGACGTGCGGGTCGGCTTTGACGTTGTAGTACCAGACCGGATTCTTCGGGGCGCCACCGAGCGAAGCCACAACGGCATACGAACCGTCGTGCTCGACCCGCATCAGCGGCGTCTTCCTGACCTTGCCGGACTTTGCCCCGATGGTCGTGAGAACGACGACGGGCATGCCGTTCATGTCGTTTCCCTCGGTGCCACCGGAGTTCTCGATGCGTGCGACCTGATCGGCGGCCCACGACGCTGGACTGGGTTCGTACTCACCTGTGATTGGCATGTGTACCAGTGAACACCCACTCGAGCACCTTGGCCACCGAACCACGCCGACCAGGCCTGTCGCCCGCACACTCCCCTGGTTGATCGATTAAGCGAGCTGCCGATCAATAAAGTTCGCTTGCCCGAACTCTCATCTCTGGCTACTCTGAAACCACAGCTTCGAACAGCCGTATCAGAAAGGGACGAGATGACCACCGCAGATATCTCCACTCGCGAATCACGCCCCTCCCCCGACTATTGCGTCGATCTGGCCGGAACTCGGTGGCCGCTGTACAAGATCGAAGCTCTCGTGGTCGGTTTTGTGCTGTTCGTGGTCGCCGGAGCTGTCACGCAGTCGATGCAGGTGGCCGTACTGACTGCCGCAACAGCAGCCGTGGTCACCTGGTGGGCGCGTCGCGTGTACTACTCGCGCACCACCTGATCACTCCACTCCCCGATCTCCCGCGAACCACGAAGGGACCTTGCTGCATCAGCAGCAAGGTCCCTTCGTTCGGTTCAGGTCCGCTCGGCGTCAGACCGTCAGGCAACTCGGTCCGAGCAATGCCTTCAGGTCGCCCATCAGTGCCGAGGACGGTTCGACCCGAAGGACGTCGTCGACCTTCCACAAGCTGATCTCGGTTCCACCGATCAGCCGAACGTGAACGTCGGACGTTCCGGGGTGCCTCGTCAGCACCTGCTTGAGAGCACTGAGCTTGTCCTTGGTGCATTGCCGAAGCGGCAGCGAGACCGACAGGGGGCGCGCGACCCCGATCGCCGAAATATCAGGTACCGCAAGGTCGTTGCCGATCAGTGACATCCGATCGTCTCGGATCGAAACGCGAGCCTTGACCAACACGATGGCATCCTCGGCGATGTCCATTCCGTACACGGCGTACGCCTGCGGGAAGAACAGCACCTCGATTCCACCCACGAGATCTTCGAGCTGCACGATGCACCAGGTCAGACCGTTCTTGTTGACCCGGCGGTCCACCGAGGCGATGATGCCGCCGAGAGTTACCTGGGCACCGTCCTGAACGCCGCCTTCGAGTATTGCAGCGATGGACGTGTCGGACTGCTGGCGAAGAATGTGCTCGACGCCGTTGAGCGGGTGACCGGAAACGTACAGCCCCAGCATCTCTCGTTCGAGCGCCAGGCGATGCTTGGAATCCCACTCTTCGTCAGGAATCTTGACGTCGAACACCGAGGTGATCGACTCGTCCGCCTCGGCACCGCCGAAGAGGTCGAACTGTCCGATCGCCTCTGCCTTCTTGGTGCTCATCACGGAATCGATGGCGTCGGCATGAACCAACATCAGGCCCTTGCGCGGATGACCCAACGAGTCGAAAGCACCGGCCTTGATGAGCGATTCGGTGACCTTCTTGTTGCAAGCCATCGCGTCGATCTTGCCGAGATAGTCGGAGAAATCTGTGAACTTCGACTTCTCGGTGCGCGCCTTGATGATCGAGGCGACGACGTTGGCGCCCACGTTGCGCACCGACCCCATACCGAAACGGATGTCGTCGCCGACGGTCGCGAAGTCGACGCGTGACTCGTTGACGTCCGGCGGGAGAACGGTGATGCCCAACTTGCGGCAGTCGGCGAGATAGATCGCGGACTTGTCCTTGTCGTCACCGACGGAGGTCAGCAGACCCGCCATGTACTCGGCCGGGTAGTTCGCCTTGAGGTACGCAGTCCAGTACGACACGAGTCCGTAGCCGGCGGAGTGCGACTTGTTGAACGCGTAGCCGGCGAAGGGAAGGACCGTGTCCCACAGCGCCTTGATGGCGGCTTCGCTGAAGTTGTTGTCCAACATGCCCTGCCGGAAGCCGGCGTAGGCCTTTTCCAGCTCGGACAGCTTCTTCTTACCCATGGCGCGACGCAGCAAGTCGGCCTGGCCCAGGGTGTACCCGGCCACCTTCTGCGCCAGTTGCATGATCTGCTCCTGGTAGATGATCAGGCCGTATGTCTCCGAGAGGATCTCCGCGAGCGGCTCCTCCAATTCGGGGTGAATCGGCTTGACGTCTTCCAAGGCGTTCTTGCGCTTGGCGTACGAGATGTGGGCGTCCACACCCATCGGTCCCGGTCGATACAGCGCCAAGGCGGCGACGATGTCGCCGAATCCGGTGGGCTGCATCAGTTTCAGCAACTCGCGCATACCGCCGCCGTCGAGCTGGAACACACCGAGAGTGTCGCCGCGGGCGAGCAGTTCGTATGTTGCCGCATCGTCCATCGGCAAAGTGTCGAGGTCGAGGTCGATGCCGCGGTTGGCTTTGATGTTCTCGAGCGTGTCGCCGATGACCGTGAGGTTTCGCAGACCGAGGAAGTCCATCTTGAGCAGGCCGATGGCTTCACACGAAGGGTAGTCCCACCCGGTGATGATGGCGCCGTCCTGGGCGCGCTTCCAGACCGGGATTGCGTCGGTGAGCGGTTCGGACGACATGATGACCGCGCAGGCGTGCACACCGGCGTTACGGATCAGCCCCTCCAGACCCACCGCAGTCTTGTAGATCTTCGCGACGTCCGGGCTGGAGTCGATGAGTGCTCGAACCTCGACGGCCTCCTTGTACCGCTCGTGCTTCGGATCGGTGATACCGGAAACCGAGATGTCCTTGGCCATGATGGGCGGCGGGAGTGCCTTGGTGATCTGATCGGCGATGGCGAAGCCCGGCTTGCCGAACTGGACGCGAGCCGAGTCCTTGATGGCAGCCTTGGTCTTGATGGTGCCGAAGGTGATGACCTGGGCGACCTTGTCGTTGCCCCACTTGTCCGTCGCGTAGCGAACCATCTCGCCGCGACGGCGATCATCGAAGTCGATATCGATATCGGGCATGGACACACGCTCGGGGTTGAGGAATCGCTCGAACAGCAACCCGTACGGGATGGGGTCGATGTTGGTGATACCCATCGCGTAGGCCACCAACGAACCGGCAGCCGATCCACGGCCGGGCCCGACACGGATCCCGACATCCTTGGCGTGGTTGATCAGGTCGCCGACCACGAGGAAGTAGGCCGGGAAGCCCATTTCGTTGATGACGCCGATCTCGTAGTCGGCGCGGGCGAGGTACTCCTGCGGCGGTCCGCTCGGGAAGCGGCGATCGAGTCCGCGCATCACCTCGGCGCGCAGGAAGGTCTGCTGCGTGTGTCCCTCCGGGACCGGGAAGATCGGCATGCGGTCGTGGAATGCCCACACGTCCTCGTACGACTGCACACGCTCGCCGATTGCAACGGTGTTGTCGCATGCCCCCGGTACCTCGTTGTCCCAGATGGCGCGCATCTCGGCAGCGGACTTGAGGTAGTAGCCGTCGCCGTCGAACTTGAAGCGAGTGGGGTCGGAGAGCGTCTTGCCGGTCTGAATGCAGAGCAGCGCCTCGTGATTCTCGGCGGCGTCCTTGGTGACGTAATGGCAGTCGTTGGTGGCAAGTGGCGGAATACCGAGTTGCTTGCCGATGTCGAGCAGACCCTCTCGCACACGGCGCTCGATCGAGAGACCGTGATCCATCAGTTCGAGGAAGAAGTTGTCCGGGCCCCAGATCTCCTGCCACTTCGCGGCAGCTTCGAGAGCCTCGCGATCGTGACCGAGACGAAGGCGGGTCTGGATCTCACCGGACGGGCAACCCGTGGTCGCGATGATGCCCTCGGCGTGCGCGGCGATGAGCTCCTCGTCCATCCGTGGCCATTTACCGAGCTGGCCCTCGATGGACGCGAGCGACGACAGCTTGAAGAGGTTGCGGAGTCCGGTCGCGTTCTCGGCCACCATCGTCATGTGGGTGTACGCACCGCTACCGGAGACGTCGTCGGACTTCTGGCTGCGATCGCCCCACAGAACTCGCTTGGTGTTGAAGCGAGACTCGGGTGCGATGTAGGCCTCGATGCCGATGATCGGCTTGATGCCGGCGCTCTTTGCCTCGTTGTAGAACTGGCTGGCGCCGTACATGTTTCCGTGGTCGGTCATGCCGACTGCGGTCATTTCGAGACGAGCGGCCTCCTCGAACATGGCGCCGACCTTGGCCGCACCGTCGAGCATCGAGTACTCGGTGTGATTGTGAAGATGTACGAACGAGTCAGCCACGTGCGCCTCTCTGAAGGTCTGGGAGCGAGATCGAGTGTATGCCGCGCTGCCGACACGACCGGCGACCGACGTAGCGGAGTCGCCGTGCGCCGCCTCCGGTCACGTGACCGGAACCTCGGGTTCGGCGCTCGACCTCACCGAACGCCGCGAACGTCGACCGGCGACGAAGGTGTCTGTCGTGAAGATCACCAGTGCAGCCCAGATCAGAACGAAGCCGATCCACCGTGACGCCGGCATGTCCTCGTGCATGACGGCCACACCCCACGCCATCTGGAGCGCCGGGGTGAGGTACTGCAGCATGCCCATCGTCGCCAACGGAACTCTCTGAGCGGCGACGCCGAACAGGAGCAGCGGCAGCGCGGTGACCGGGCCGGCGGCAAGCAGCAACAGGCTGTGCCCGGTACCGCTGCTGATGAATGCACCGGCCCCGGTCAGGCCGAGAAACACGAGGTAGCCGACCGCGAACGGTGCGGCAACGACTCCCTCGGCAGTCAAACTGGTTCGAGGATCGAGCGGAACCACCTTCTTGACCAACCCATAGGTGGCAAACGAGCCGGCGAGCAGCAAAGCGACGATCGGAGGTTTCCCGAAGTCGACCGTGATCACCACAACTGCCGTGGCAGCGAGAACGAGCGCGGCGATCTGGGCGGGACGCAGTCGTTCGCGGAAGATCACGACGCCGAGCAGAACGGTGACCAGCGGGTTGATGAAGTACCCGAGAGCCGCCTCCACGACGCGGCCTGACACCACGGCATAGATGTACGTCCCCCAGTTCACGGCGATCGCCGCTGACGCCGCGGTCACCAGCAGCCAGGTGCGTGCGCTGATTCCGCGAAGCGATCCGAGGCGGCCGGCAAAGGCCAACACGATCAGCATCAACAGAAGGGTCCACACCACCCGGTGCGCAAGGATCTCGACCGGATCGGCGAAGTCGAGTAATCCGAAGAAGGCCGGGAACGTTCCCCACAACAGGAAAGCCGCCACACCGTAGAAGATCCCCGAGGACGAACGGGACTCAGCGCGTTCGTCCTTGTTCACAGAACCGGAGTTCACGGGACCGGACCGTCGTCGGGGCCGGGAGCAACGACGTCCACGTACTCCGGCAGCAAGGGACGGACGGCTGCCAACCACGGCGAGGCGTCGGACGGCAACGCTTCCACTGCACGGACGTTCGAGTCATGTTCGATCGCTTCGAGTCCTTCGGGAGTAGCTCGCACCAGCACGCCCACCGCGCAGGCGCACCCGGCGGACAATTGCTTCGCCGACGCGAGCGCCACCTGTTGCTGACGATCGGTGTCGCCGCCGAGCGAGACCAGTCGCGTGGCTGCAACCCCGGGCGATCTGCGCACTGATTCGTCGTTGTCGGGAACGGGCACCGACATGAGCGGCGTCTGGACGCGCTCGATCGGAACTCGGAACATGACCCTGGACACGCGAACGCCCGAGACCTCAGCGCCCGGCACCTGAACACTGCTGGTCGTCGTCATGACATCGTCGACGGTGAGTGCCTTCGTGAACGAGACCAACGCCCACACCGGCCCGTCGACCGACGCAACGGAATCTCGCGCTCGGTCGAGGTAGTCCGGGACAGCTTCCCCACTGTCCGGACCCAGGGTGTCCGTCCGGATCGGCGGGGTCGGCACGGGATTCGCGAACCCCACGCCCACCACCGCCGCCACACCGACCACCACCGCGACGACGGCCGGCGCGGGGGTAAGCCCGCGCGGTGTCATGAGGACCGGAGAACTTCGAGTGCGTGTTCGAGATCCTTCGGGTACTTGCTCTTGATCTCGACCCAGCGACCGTCCGCCGGATGTGCGAATCCAAGAGACACGGCGTGCAGCCACTGGCGCTCGAGGCCGAGCCTTTCGGCAAGTCGAGGGTCCGCGCCGTAGGTCAGGTCGCCGCAGCACGGATGGCGCAACGCCGAAAAGTGGACACGGATCTGGTGTGTGCGACCGGTTTCGAGGTGCACGTCCAGCAGACTCGCTGCCTGGAACGCCTCGATGGTGTCGTAGTGCGTGACGCTGGGCTTGCCGTCGGCTGTGACCGTGAATCGCCAGTCGTTCCCGTGATGGCGTCCGATGGGCGCGTCGATCGTTCCGCTGCTCGGGTCGGGGTGTCCCTGCACGAGAGCGTGGTAGCGCTTGTCGATGGTCCGCTGCTTGAAAGCGCGCTTGAGCAACGTGTACGCGCGCTCGGATGTGGCAACCACCATGACACCCGACGTTCCGACATCCAGGCGGTGGACGATGCCCTGACGCTCATGGGCACCGGACGTCGAGATGCGGAAACCGGCCGCGGCAAGTCCGCCGATGACGGTCGGTCCCGTCCACCCGACGCTGGCGTGCGCGGCAACTCCGACGGGCTTGTCGACTGCCACGACGTCGTCGTCGGCGTAGAGGATCTCCATTCCCTCGACCGGTGTCGCTTCGATGGTCAGGGGCCGCGGCGGTTCGGGCAGGACTACCTCGAGCCACGACCCTGCGGTCAGACGATCGGACTTGCCGACGGCCACACCGTCGACGAGTACCGAGCCTTCTTCCGCGAGTGTCGCGACCACGGTGCGCGAGAGTCCGAGAAGGCGCGCGAGGCCGGCATCGACGCGCATGGCATCGAGACCGTCGGGCACTGGCATCGAACGGGATTCCCTCACTTGGTTTCTCCCTCGGCTGCAGCCTTCGATTCGGTGAGCTTCTTGTCGTCCGCCTTGTGATCACGCAGGCGTTCACCGTTGGGTTCGAAGCCGAACAGTGTCAGGACGACGAGCAGAATCGCGCCACAGACGATCGCGGAATCCGCGATGTTGAACACCGGCCACCAGCCGACGGAGACGAAATCCACCACATGTCCGCGCATGATTCCGGGAGAGCGGAAGAATCGGTCGACGAGGTTACCCAGCGCGCCGCCGAGAACGAGGCCGAGACCGAGCGCCCACCACGGTGATCGGAGCGTGCGACCGATCTTGATCACACCGATGACCACACCGATTGCGACGAGAGTGAGGATCCACGTCATCGACGTCGCCATCGAGAACGCTGCCCCCGGATTGCGCACCATCGTGAATGTGACCACGTCACCGATGATTTCGATCGGCTGCCCCGGTTTGACCGCGGCGACTGCCCACACCTTCGTGAGAATGTCCGAGAGCAGGATGACAGCGGCGATGGCAATGAGCATGGTCAGCCGGCGGGGCTTTTCGACCGGCGCAACCGCCAGGTCACCGTCTTCCGATTTCACGGCTTCCGGTTTCACGGTTTCGGACTCGTCGGCCTTCGAGATTTCGGTAATCGGCTGATCCTCCGCGTTGACATCTCGGTCTGGGTGGTCTGTACTCACGCAACCATCATCCCTCATGTTCACCGCACCGGGTCACGCACTCTGCAACTGCGGCTAGCCTGGAGCGCGTGCCACTGCTGTCCACGACCGGCCGACGCGTTCCGTTCGCCCTCGCTGCCCTCGCTCTCACCACCGTTCTCACCGCTTGCGGCGACTCGGATCAACCTCCGAACACCCCGACCTCCTCGCCGAGTGAGGTGACTGTTCCGGTGACCGCCGCGACGGTCGAAGTTCTCGAGGCGGGAAGCGAGCCGCGCGAGGTTTTGCGTACGAACTTGCCTGTCGGCACCACGCAGACGGCGACGCTCGTCACCCAGGCCGTCGTGAGTCAGCAGATCGATCAACAACCGGCGCAGGATTTCTCTTCGCCGGAGATCACGATCCCGCTCTCGGCAAACGTGACCGCTGACGATCCCACCGCAGTCGTTGACCTCACGCTGTCGTCGATGACCTCGCCCGATGCAACGCTGCAGGCTGCGCTGAGCGGAGCCGACGGGTCTGCGGCCGGATTGTCGGTCACGGATTCGGGCGCCATCACCGCCCTACGGTTGAAGCCCTCCGCCAACTCGGCCAATGCTGCCCGCGCTGCAATCGAACAAGCGCTGGGCCAAGCGGTCTACCGGACCGTTGCACTCCCCGACGCGCCGGTCGGTGTCGGCGCACGTTGGGTGGTTCGGCAGCAAGTCAGCAGCGAAATCCTGCTCGATCAGACAACCACCGTCACGCTCACCGCGCGCGAGGGCAATCGGCTTTCGCTCGCGGTGGACGTATCGCAGACCCCGCAGAGCCCGGTCTGGAACCTGGCCGGTGACGCCGGAACGCTGAACATCGATCAGTACGTCATGGCCGGCTCCGGAAACCTCACCGTCGACCTCTCACTCCCCTTGCCGATCGACGGACAGATGACCGTCGGCGGCGACCAGGCATACGGCGACCCGGACAGCTCCTCGGTGATCCGGCAGACCATTTCCAACAGCATTCGGTGGGAATCGTGACACGCCGGTCGCTTCTCGCACTTGGTCTGACCGCAACGGCGGCACTGTTCGTTGTGACCGGTTGCGGCTCGGACGACTCGCCTGGTGCCGACACGACTACGCAGGTTTCCGCCCCACAGGTCGGCTTGGCGCCGTTCACGGCTGCTCCGGCCGCACCGCTGAGCGGGGCGCCTATCGACCGTGACGGCCTGCAACGAGCCACGCTCACCCTGTCCGAGCTACCTGCCGACTTCGACGTAGTTCCCGACCCGGTCGACGACCTCGGCCTCGCACCGGCGCCGGAAAATTCGGAGGCGGACAAGTCGAGCACCGACCCCGCCGTCTGCGCCCAGGTTCTTGCGCCGATAGCCACCCAGGCTCCCGGATCGGTCGCCGACCTCTCCGACATGTTCACCGGCCCCGATTTCACGAGCATCGATCAGGACTCTGCTTCGTACGCCGACGGCACCGCGGCAGCAGCAGCTTTCGAGAAACTTCAGACCACGCTGGCTGGGTGTGCGGAGTATTCGGGAACCGATGCCGACGGAACGACAATCACCTATCGCGTCGGCGGAGCGTCGGACCCGAACATCGGCGACGCGTCTTTCGCGTTCCGAATCATCACGGAGAGTGGCGGTTTCACCTTGGTTGCCGACGCGATCGTGGCCGCAGTCGGGACGACGTTGACTCAGCTGTCCGCGACGGCGCCGAGTCCGATCGCCCCCGATGTTCTCCACTCGATGGCATCGGCCGCCGCAGATCGCCTGCGCGCACAAACGCCCTGACTACGAGCGGATTCGTCCTGTCTCGGCCTTTCGCGAATGATTCGGGACCACAGACCCTTTGACAACTGCCCGTCCACACTGAACGGTGAGAGTAGGTACGAAACAGACCAACGCGACACACTGATGTGAGGAGCCAGAGTTCATGCCGGAACCCAGAAGGTCAGATCACACCGATTACGTAGCCGTCAATCCGATCTTCTCGAGGCCTGGCGAGGATTCGGTTGCATCGAAGTACACACTCGAACCCGACGGCATGCTTCCCGAGACCGCGTATCAGATCGTCCACGACGAAACGATGCTCGACGGCAATGCGCGGCTCAATCTCGCGACGTTCGTCAGCACGTGGATGGACGATCACGCCACCAAACTGTATGCCGAGTCGTTCGACAAGAACATGATCGACAAGGACGAGTATCCGCAGACCGCCGCGATCGAAACCTATTGCTGGCGTATCCTTGCAGACCTCTGGCACTCGCCCTCCCCCAAGGACGCAATCGGCACCTCGACGATCGGTTCGTCCGAAGCCTGCATGCTCGGCGGCCTGGCGATGAAACGACGCTGGCAGCACTCACGAAAAACCGCGGGCAAGTCGACCGAAAAGCCAAATCTCATCATGAGTTCCGCGGTCCAGGTGTGCTGGGAGAAGTTCTGCAACTACTGGGACGTCGAAGCGCGTTACGTGCCGATCAGCGAGGAACACCGCACCCTCGACGGTCACGATCTGGACAAGTACGTCGACGAGAACACCATCGGCGTCGTCGCGATCATGGGCGTCACGTACACCGGGATGTACGAGCCGGTCCTGGAAATCTCGAAGGCACTCGATGCGATCCAGGCGAAGACGGGACTCGACGTCCCCATCCACGTCGACGGCGCTTCCGGTGCGATGATCGCACCGTTCCTTCAGCCCGAACTCGAATGGGATTTCCGGCTCCCGCGCGTCCACTCCATCAACACCTCGGCGCACAAGTACGGGCTCGTCTACCCCGGCCTCGGCTGGGTGGTCTGGCGATCGCAGGATCTACTTCCCGACGACCTCGTCTTCAAGGTGAGCTACCTCGGCGGCAGTATGCCGACCTTCGCACTGAACTTCTCGCGTCCCGGCGCTCAGGTGATCCTGCAGTTCTACTTGTTCCTGCGTCTCGGCCACGACGGCTATCGCGCGATCCAGCAGTCCTCCCAGGACGTGGCGAAATTTCTCGCCGAAGGGATCGGGAAACTCGACGCGTTCGAACTGTGGAACGACGGTTCCGACATCCCGGTCTTCGCGTGGCGCCTCGCCGAGGGGCACACGTCCAACTGGACGCTGTACGACCTCTCGGACCGGTTGCGAGGCAAGGGCTGGTTGGTGCCGGCCTACCCCATGCCGGACGATCTCGCGGATCTGACAGTGCAGCGCATCGTGGTTCGTAACGGACTGAGCATGGACCTGGCGGCCAATCTGCTGCGCATCATCGAAGAGGAAACCGCGTTCCTCGACGAACTGGACAGCCCGATGCCGCGGCCGCGCGTCACCGAGGGATTCCATCACTGACGTCGCTTACCGCGTGAAGAGCGGCCGCCCACTCCCCTTCGGGAGTCGGCGGCCGCTCTGGTGTTTCAGGTGTTACCGAGAGATCAAGCAGCGCAAGCCGGCGAGGTCAGACCTGCAACGCCGACGATCTGGCAAGCGGTGGTCTTCGAGAGCTTCCAGACGCCGTCTTCGTAGACGAACGAAGCCTGCAGGCCCTGCTGCAGCGGCTGGCCGTTGACGACGATGTTCAGCGAAGCTGCTGCCGTCTCGCTGCCTGTGTCGGTGACCGGGTCGAGGATCTCGACCTGGGCGCCGGCAGCCTTGGCGGCAGCGGCGACCTGGTTGATCAGCTCGGGATCAGCCTCGGCGCCCTGGACGAGGTTGACCTTGTCTGCGGCCGGAACGGTTTCGTCGAGTGCCTGGGCGACCTTGGCGTTGAGCTCAGGGGCGGTCGGCAACGCGACCGGCGCATCTGTCGAGTCCGAGGCCGTCGTGGTCGTCGTGGTCTTCGACGTCGTGGTGGGCGAGTCGGTCTTCTCATCCGAGCCACAAGCGGTCATCGTCAGGGCTGCTGCGATCGCCACGGCTGCAACGGTCATCTTCTGAAGCTTCAACTTCTCAGTCCTATCCATTCGGGTGTTCACATTCGAGCGTCAGTCGAACATCGTGCTTGCTCGAGGATCGTCGACAACATTACCCAACGGTAAGCGGAAAAAGTCTAAGGACATCCTCAGAGAAGGCTGTCGACCGCATCTGCTACCTCGAGCACCTCATCGGATTCGGCAAAGGTTTTGGCGATTCCCGTTCCGCTGGAACGGGTTTCGAAGCGAACGGTGACCACACCGTGCCCGGCGCCCTGCACCCAACCGTGTCCGTATTCTGGATGCTTCACGTCCAAACCGGGGTGCCAGTAGCGCTGAGGGACACGTGCTGCCACCGGAACGTCGAGTTCGGCCTCATCGAGGGCGCCCGTGAGAGTCTCGACCGGATAGCCGGGAACATCCTGATCCAACTCGGGAAAAAGTGATCCTTGCCGAACGGTGGACAAACCGGCGAATCCCACACCGACCAGGCGAATCGGCCCCAATTCCTGTGGATCGATGACCTGTTTCTGCGCAGTCGCGATGAGGATTTGGCGGTCGATGGTGGCAAACGGCAGCGTCACGGATCGAGTCAAGATACTCATGTCGGACTTCTTGAGCTTCAGTACGACGGTGCGAGCAGCTCTTCCGTCCTTCTCCAGCCTGGAAAATGCTGCACGACCACTACTTTCGACGGCGGCGCGCAGTTGCGCCATCGTGACGATGTCTGCGGCGAACGTGGATTCCGCGCTGATCTGCTTGGATTCGGCACGCTCGGCGACCGGCCGATCGTCGATCCCCTGCGCAAGCCGATGCAACCCCGGACCGACAGTGGTTCCCAGTATCGACGCCACCTCCGCTGTGGGTGTGCGGGCAAACCCACCGATGGTTTCGATGCCGAGACGCTTGAGTTTTTCCTCGGCGACGGGACCGATCCCCCACAGCTTTCGCACCGGAAGCGGATCGAGCAACTCGTGCTGCATCCCGGGAGGAATCACTGCGACGCCGTCGGGTTTTGCCAGTCCCGACGCGATCTTGGCCACCTGCTTACCTGCGCCGGCCCCGATCGAAGCGACCAACCCGGTCTCGGCTTTGATCAACGCCCGCAGGTCCCCGCAAAACGCGCGGACCTCGTCAGCTCCGACACCGGCCAACTCCACCGGTTCCCCGAAAGCCTCGTCCACCGACAGTTGCTCGAGGATCGGCATACGAAGGCGCAACGCGTCGAACGTGCGTTTACTGAGAACCGAGTACAGGGACATCCGTGGCGGCAATACCACCGCTCCACCACCGACCATCCGGCGTGCTTGATGCATCGGCATTGCCGAACGCGCACCGAAAACTCTCGCTTCGTAACTTGCCCCGGCCACCACCCCGCGCCCGCCCAAGCCGCCGACCAGCACCGGGCGACCTCGCAGAGTGGGACGCGTCAACTGCTCGGCGGAAGCGAAAAACGCATCCATGTCGAGATGCAGCACCCACCTACGACTTCGTGTGGGATCACCTTGATTCATCGGGGGTTACGGTTCTCTCAAAAGTAGGTGCAGAATTTACGTCCGCGCCTTCTTCTTCGGCGACTTCTTCTTCGGCAGGGGCAATACGTCGGCAGTCCGTTGAATGAAGGCGTGCAGGTGATCGAGGTCCTGCAACCGTTCCTCCGTCACCCGGTAATAATCCTTCGCTCCCGGGTACGGCGGAGCCAGATCGGCCTCTGATCCGAACTCCGTACTGACCTCGGTGGGTTTGACGAACAGAACGTCTCCGCAGATCAAGCCCACGATCTTCTCGTCGCAATACAGTCCGTACTCGCCGAACATCGCCCTTGCCCGCACGTCGAGCGGTTCCAACTGCTCGAGAATGCGCGCCACGGTTTCCTTGCTCGTGCTCATGAGAGCAAACTACTCCGGCACCCCGACATACAGACATTCATCGGGGAGCCGGAGTAGCTATGGCGGTATTAGACCTTCGTGATCGCGGCGCGGATACCGTCACCGAGATCGACGGCGTCGTCTCCCGCTTCACCCACCGAGAAGGAGGTGGCCAGAACCTCACCGGCGATCAATTCGCGATGACGCTCCGCCCACTCCTTGCAGTCCTGCGGAACCTCGAGCACGACGTTGATCCGGTCCGAGACGTCGAAACCGGCGGCGCGGCGCGCATCCTGCAACTGACGGATACGGTCCTTCGCCCATCCCTCGGCTTCGAGTTCCTCCGTCACCGCGGAATCGAGTACGACCAGTCCCGCACCGTCCGGCAGTGCAGCCGTCGAATCCGGCTCGGCCGCAACCAGTTTCTGCGTGTACTCCTCGGGCAGCAGTTCGATGCCCGCCGCAACCACGACGCCGTCCGCGTTCTCGGTCCAGTCGCCCGCCTTGACCGCCTTGATGACAGTCTGAACGGACTTGCCCAGACGCGGTCCTGCAGCACGCGCATTGACCGCGATCTCGAAGCGCCCGTGCACGTCGACGTCATCGGTCAGATCAACCTTCTTGACGTTGACCTCGTCGGCGATCAGTCCGAGGAACGGACGCAGACGCTCGGCATCCGGCGCCGCAACCGTGACCTCGGGCAGCGGAAGACGAACACGCAGATTCTGCGCCTTGCGCAGGCTCAGCACCGTGGAGCACACGGTCCGGACGTCGTCCATCGCCGCTACCAGGTCGGGGTTCGCGGGGAGCTCCGACGCCTCGGGCCAATCAGCCAGGTGAACCGAGCGCTCCCCGGTCAACCCTCGCCAGATCACCTCGGACACCAACGGCAACAGCGGCGCAGCGAGACGCGTCACGACCTCGAGCACGGTGTGCAGGGTGTCGATTGCGTCGCGATCCTCGTCCCAGAACCGCGAACGAGACCGTCGCACATACCAGTTGGTGAGCGCATCACAGAACAACCGAAGCTCGTCGCACGCACCGGCGATGTCGTTGACCTCGAGGGCCTCGGTGATCACGTCGCGGGTGGTAGCGAGCTTGGCCAGGATGTACTGATCGAGGATGTTCTCCGAATCGGTACGCCACACCCCGGATTCCGGGGCGTACAACTGCAGGAAGCTCCAGGCGTTCCACAGCGGGAGCAATGCCTGACGCACACCTTCGCGGATGCCCTGCTCGGTCACGATGAGGTTTCCGCCGCGCAAGATCGGCGAAGACATCAGGAACCATCGCATCGCATCGCTGCCGTCGCGGTTGAACACCTCCTTCACGTCCGGGTAGTTGCCCTTGGACTTGCTCATCTTGAGTCCGTCGTCGCCGAGCACGATGCCGTGCGCAGCAACGGTTTTGAACGCCGGACGATCGAAGAGTGCGGTGGCCAGCACGTGCAGCGTGTAGAACCAGCCGCGAGTCTGCCCGTTGTACTCGACGATGAAATCGCCCGGGAAATGGCCCTCGAACCATTCACGGTTCTCGAATGGGTAGTGCACCTGCGCGTACGGCATCGAACCGGATTCGAACCAGCAGTCGAGCACCTCGGGAACGCGGCGCATCATCGACTTCCCGGTCGGGTCGTCGGGGTTCGGGCGGACCAGGTCGTCGATCATCGGGCGATGCAGGTCGGTCGGACGCACACCGAAGTCTGCCTCCAACTGATCGAGCGATCCGTAGACGTCCGTACGCGGGTACTGCGGATCGTCCGACACCCACACCGGGATCGGGCTGCCCCAGTAGCGGTTTCGGCTGATGTTCCAGTCGCGTGCACCTTCGAGCCACTTGCCGAACTGGCCGTCACGGATGTGCTCGGGCACCCACGTGATGTCCTTGTTCAGCTCGACCATGCGATCGCGGAACTTGGTGACCGCGACGAACCACGAGGGAACCGCCATGTAGATGAGCGGCTGCCCACTGCGCCAACTGTGCGGGTACGAGTGCTCGATCGTCTCGTGCCGCAGCAGCTTTCCAGCGGCCTTGAGGTCCTTGATGATGACCGGGTTGGCGTCGAAGACCATCAAGCCCTCGTACGGCGGAACCATCGAGGTGAACTTTCCACCCGGATCGAGCGGCTGCACGACCTCGATACCGTTGGCCGTGGCGACATCCATATCCTCCTCACCGAAAGCCGGTGCGAGGTGGACGATTCCGGTTCCGGAATCGGTTGTCACGTAGTCGGCCGAAAGCACGACGTGCGCGTTCGGATGTCCGAGGAAGAAGTCGAACGGCGGTGTGTACGACAGTCCGACCAATTCGGCGCCCTTGTGACGGGAAACGACCTCGGGGTCCTCCCCCAGCTCACGTGCGTAATGAGCAACCCGTGCTTCCGCGAGCACGTACCGCTTTCCGTCCTCGCCGAGCACCTGGACGTAGTCGACCTCGGGATGAACCGCAGTGGCCAAGTTGGACGGCAGTGTCCACGGAGTCGTGGTCCAGATGATCGCGTTT
Source organism: Rhodococcus sp. T9N (assembly GCF_024436645.1). Classification (NCBI taxonomy): domain Bacteria; kingdom Bacillati; phylum Actinomycetota; class Actinomycetes; order Mycobacteriales; family Nocardiaceae; genus Rhodococcus; species Rhodococcus sp. T9N. The sequence continues at coordinate 170,488 of NZ_JAMSKS010000008.1, forward strand.
GCGCCGTCCAATGGTGAACCCGGAGCGACCAGCGGCATGTCGACCGTGACTGCAGGATCCTGACGCATCTTGTACGCGTCGTCGAGACGAGTCTCCTGATTGGACAGCGGAGTCTGCTCGTACCAGCTGTAGGGCAGCACGCGGAAGCCCTGATAGATCAGGCCCTTGTCGTGCAGCTCCTTGAAGGCCCACATGACGGACTCCATGAAGTCGACGTCCAGGGTCTTGTAGTCGTTGTCGAAGTCGACCCAACGTGCCTGGCGGGTGACGTAGTCGCGCCACTCGTCGGTGTACTTGAGCACCGAGGCCTTGCAGTACTCGTTGAACTTGGCCAGACCCATGACTTCGATCTCGGCCTTGTCCTTGATGCCGAGTTGCTTCTCCGCTTCGAGTTCTGCGGGCAGTCCGTGGCAGTCCCAGCCGAAGCGTCGCTCGACCTTGCGTCCACGCATGGTCTGGAAGCGCGGCACCAGGTCCTTGACGTACCCCGTCAGCAGGTGACCGTAATGCGGCAAGCCGTTTGCGAAGGGCGGTCCGTCGTAGAAAACGAACTCTTCGCTGCCGTCCCGATTGGAAACCGACGCACGGAAGGTGTCGTCGTTGTCCCACTGTTTCAGGACTTTCTGTTCCAGTTCGGGGAACTTGACTCCGGTGTCGGCGGGGACACCGTAGTCGACTTTGGGATACCCGTTACTCGCCATGGCGATCTCCTCGTGCCAGTCGGACTCGGCACGGGGACGACGTGGCGCTTGTGCGCCGACACCGCGGTACCACCCCGTTTGCACCCCGTAGATCCGCGCTTGGATCCCGAGGTGCCACTCGATCGAGCTGTGACGGGCTCACCCGTTCGGTTCTACTGAGTTCTGGGCGCCTGAAGCGACAAGAACCGTTCTTCCGAAAGCTCCCCGGTGATTGCCGGATCACAGCCTGGTATTCGTGTTGGACAGTCTAATACTCGTCCTGGACCTTGTCGGAACTCGCCCTAGGACTTGTCGGGGCCACCCGGCGACTCGCCATGATTTCTCTGATTGTCATCGTTGGCGGTGGCTGCATCGTCGATCGACGAATTCGAGGAACTCTCGACTCGACCGTAAGGCGACGACATTCCGCTGCCCGATGCCGGGTCATCCAACGAAGGAACCGCCTTCCTGCTGGTCAGCGCACTGACCAGCAGGAGGACGGCACCTGCTACACAAATCGCGATACATGCCCACGCCCAGATCAACGACCCTGTGGTCAGGGCGACGATCAGGAGAGCGAAACCAACTCCCGCGAGAACCAACGTCACGACCAGCACGTATCAACCTTTGTCCGGTCCGATAGCTGAGCCGACGGGGCGCTCTCGGTCAGCTGTTTCCCTTGGCGAAGGACGGGCTGTAGGAATCCTGTCCACCGTCGACCGGAACGGCCGAGCCGCGCTGTTCGAGCTCTTCGAGCTGCGATTCCAGGTAGGACTTCAGGCGCACCCGGTACTCGCGTTCGAACGTCTTGAGCTGCTCGATACGGCCCTCGAGGACCGAACGCTGCTGGTTGATGGTCGCCATGATTTCGGTGTGCTTCTTCTCGGCGTCCGCCTTGAGAGCGTCTGCCTTCTCCTGAGCCTGGCGAAGCTGGGTCTCGGAGCGAGTCTGAGCGTCGGTGAGCATCGCCTCCGACTTGTTGCGCGCATCCGCGATCATGCCGTCAGCCTTGCTGCGAGCCTCGCTCATGAGCTGCTCGGAGTTGGTGCGGGCACTGCCGAGCAGCTGCTCGGACTCGGTCTTGGCATCGTTGGTGAGGCGATCCGCCATCTCCTGAGCCAGTCCGAGGACCTTTGCGGCCTGCATGTGGGTGTCGCCACTCTGCGGCGCTGCAACGGCAGCGGCGGCGGGAACCGGCGCTGCAACAGGTGCAGGCTTGGGCGGTTCGACGACCCGAGCGGGCTCCGGCTTGGGCTGCGCTGCGACGGGTGCTGCCTGCTGAGCAGGTGCCGGCGACTTCTTGGCAGCCGCGAGCTCCTGATCCAGCTCACCTACGCGCTGGCGCAGGTCCGCATTCTCTTCGATGAGCTGCGACAGCGCCTGCTCGACGAGGTCGAGGAATGCGTCGACCTCGTCCTCGTTGTAGCCACGCTTGCCGATAGGCGGCTTGCTGAACGCAACGTTGTGCACGTCAGCTGGAGTCAGTTGCGGCATGGAAGGATCCCTTCACGCGTCATTTGGCGGTCTAGCAAGCATTCAGTTGCAACACAGTCTACGTAGTGGCGAACCACTGGATGAGTTATGGCATCCATTCTGGCACACCACTCACTCGGACTGCGCTCAGCGAACAACCGACATCAGGATGATGACGATGAAAAGCAAGACCATGATGGATAGATCCAAGCGAACTCCACCGAGGTTGATCGGGGGGATCAACCTGCGGAGCAGTTTCACCGGAGGATCGGTGATCGTAAAAATGGTTTCGAGAATGACTGCGACCAATCCGGTCGGTCGCCAATCTCTGGCAAACGAACGAACGAACTCGACGATCACTCTGCCGATCAGCAACAGCCAGAAGACAACCAGCACCAGATAGATCACAGAGAGAAGCGCGTCCACACCCTCACTCTGCCTGACTTCTGCGGTGTGTCCAAAACAGACACACCGCAGCAATTCCGGAACCGGTCCGCATCGAGTCCGTCTTGTAACGGCCGGCGATGGGTCCGAATGCGACGTCCGCCGAGGCGGGCCGCCGTTCGAATGTGCTCACGTCACCCCTGCTCAGGGGCCGGACTGCGGTCGAGACCATCATTTCTGGCTGTAGAAACCCGTCTCGGCGATCCGACGGCGCTCCTCGGCGGAAACGTCGATGTCGGCCGGTGAGAGAAGAAACACTTTGGTGGCTACCTTGTCGAAAGAACCACGCAATGCGAATGCCAGGCCGGCCGCGAAATCGACCAGACGCTTCGCGTCGGCGTTGCTCATGTCGACCAGATCCATGATGACGGGAGTGCCGTCCCGGAACCGCTCACCGATCGTGCGGGCCTCTGCGTAGCTCTGCGGACGCAGTGTCGTGATCTTGGCGAGCGGGCCGCCGTCGTCGACAACCGGCGCACGTCGCGCTTCGGGTCGCTCTGCGCGCGCGTCGACCGCGAGGTTGCCACGGCTTGCCGGGCGCGGCGCCATCGCCGGGCGGCTGCTGCGGCTGGGAACGGTGTCGACGCGGGGCCGGGAATCGTAGCGATCGAACTCCGCGTCCTCTTCGTCACGACGACTGGGCGCGTAGCTCGCCTTCGAGAAGGCAGGTTCGACGAACTCGCGGTCGTCGCGCTCGGCATAGCCGTCGTGACTACGACGGGGTGCGCGGCGAGCCTGATCGGGCTCCTCCACGTATTCGTCCTCGTAGTCATCGAGGGGAACCATGCCGAAGTAAGCCTTGAACTTATGCAGGTTGCTCATTGATCGACCTTCCTTGGCGCGGCGGAATCAATCCGACTGCGACCGGTCGCAGCGGTGTGGACGGGTTGGGCGATCACCTGAGCGATCACCTCGAGATTACTGGTCGTGAGCCGAGCAGTGCGGTTCCGACACGCACGCAGGTTGATCCGTGGCGCACTGCAGCCTCCAGATCGCCGGTCATACCGGCCGAGAGTTCGGTTGCCCGGGGATGCGATTCGAGGATCAAAAGATGTGCCCTGCGGAGGATTTCGAACTGCTCGTCCGGATCTGATCCAAGCGGCGGGACGGCCATCAGTCCCGCGAATTCGAGACCTTCGGCTGATTCGATCCGCTCGGCGAGAGGCGTTAGCTCGCCCGTCGGAACTCCGCCACGCGCGGGGTCTCCGTCGAGACTTACCTGGATGAGCGCCCGGAGCGGCTTCGTGCGCTCACCGTCCGACAAAGCACTCAGCGCAGCCCGATCGAGTGCATCGGCCAGTCGCGCACTGTCCACCGAGTGAATTGCATAGGCCCACTTCGCTACCGACCGAGCTTTGTTGCGCTGCAACTGTCCGATCATGTGCCAGCGAACCGGATCATCGATCGCGCCCGTCTGTGCAGCGCCGTCGAAGTCCGCGACCTTCTCCACTGCTTCCTGCTCACGCGACTCACCGAATTCACGGCAACCCAGTTCGTACAGAATTCGAGCGTCGGACGCCGGAAAGAATTTGGTCACCGGCAGCAGTGCTACGTCGGAAACCTCGCGACCGGCGGCAAGGCAGGCGGCCGCCAATCGCGCCCTCACCGAGTCGAGTGCCGTCGATATTTCTGTCAGCCGCATTTCCGTCTCGCGCATTTCTGCCTAGACGGTTTCCTGCGCTGCGGGCGCTTCCATCCAGATCACTGCAGCTTGACGCCCGGTCAGAGATTCTCGGCGATGACTGAACAACGCGCGATCCTCGATCGTGCACCGCGGGTCCTCGGCGACACCGGACACACCCGCGGCGAGCAACTGCTTACGCAGTCCCGCACGCAGATCGAGCCCCGGCGTGCCCTTCTCGGTGCGAGTTGCACTGCCCGGCAAGTGCTTTTCCACGTCCGCTCGCATCGCAGCGGGAACCTCGTACTGGCGTCCGCTCGCAGCCGGACCGAGGAAGGCGCCGATACGCGAAACGTCCGCGCCCTGACGCACCATCTCCGCGAGGACGCGCGGGACGATACCGATGCGGGCACCGATCCGTCCGGCATGAACGGCCGCGATCACACCGGCCTCCTCGTCGGAGAGCAGAACGGGAACACAATCTGCACTGAGGGTGGCGAGCGCCAGGCCGGGAACAGTGGTGACCAGAGCATCCGTCACCGGAATCACCTCGTCGGTCGGTTCCGTCACGACAGTGACGTTGCGCGAATGGATTTGTTCCATCCACACGAGATGGTCAGGCTCGACGCCTATTTCGCGTGCCAGACGTCGGCGATTCGCATCGACGGCTGCCGGATCGTCTCCGACGTGATCGCCCAGATTGAACGACTCGTACGGTGACGCGGAAACACCACCGGCTCGGCTGGTCACGACGCGGCGAATGCGGGTGCGGGTGGTCGACTTCTCGGTACTCAAGATAAGTGTGCTCACAAACGTCGAAAGTTGTCGTCCGGCTCAGACGTGACCGGACATCCAGTCAAGAACAGGGTACCCAGAAATTCCGGGCACCCTGTTCTCGAAACTGTTTGTAGCCCTACGTCAGCGACGCATGAAGACCGGCACGTCGACGTCGTCGTCGCCCTCGTCTTCCTGGACCGGCGCATGGCGGGGGCCACCGATCGGAGGCAAGCTGCCCGAACCGGTGGTCTCGCGCGCTGCGGAAATCGGCTGCTCGCCAGCAGGTTCGGCGGCCACCGGTGACCGGCCGACCTCACCCGCGCGCCCGGCGCCGATAGCTCCACGTCCCTGCGCGGTCGACTCCACGGGACGACGAGCCGGAGCTCCTCCGTCGAATCCCGCAGCGATGACCGTCACACGAACCTCGTCACCGAGTGAATCGTCGATGACCGTTCCGAAGATGATGTTGGCGTCGATGTGGGCAGCTTCCTGCACCAGCGAAGCCGCCTCGTTGATCTCGAACAGACCCAGATCGCTACCGCCGGCGATCGACAGAAGCACGCCGCGGGCGCCTTCCATCGAAGCTTCGAGGAGCGGGGAATTGATCGCGGATTCCGCCGCCTTGATCGCGCGTCCCTCACCCCGCGAGGAACCGATTCCCATCAACGCACTACCGGCACCGGACATGACACCCTTGACGTCCGCGAAGTCGACGTTGATCAGACCCGGAGTGGTGATGAGGTCGGTGATGCCCTGGACGCCGTTGAGGAGAACCTCGTCCGCGCTGCGGAACGCGTCCATCAGGCTGACGGCCGCGTCACCCAGCTGGAGCAGGCGATCGTTGGGAATGACGATCAGCGTGTCGCAGGACTCGCGGAGCGCCTGGATTCCGGTATCCGCCTGTCCCCCACGACGCTTGCCCTCGAAAGAGAACGGTCGCGTCACGACACCGACGGTGAGTGCGCCCAGCTTCCGGGCGATGCTTGCCACGACAGGGGCACCACCGGTTCCGGTGCCACCACCCTCGCCTGCGGTCACGAACACCATGTCGGCGCCCTTGATGACCTCTTCGATCTCGTCCTTGTGATCTTCGGCTGCCTTGCGACCCACTTCCGGGTCGGCACCGGCGCCGAGGCCACGGGTCAATTCACGACCGACGTCGAGCTTGACGTCGGCGTCACTCATCAGAAGGGCTTGCGCGTCCGTGTTGACCGCGATGAACTCGACTCCCTTGAGTCCCTGTTCGATCATGCGGTTGACTGCGTTCACGCCGCCGCCGCCGATGCCGACGACCTTGATTACGGCGAGGTAGTTGTGCGGGGGCGTCATCGGCTCTCGCCTTCCGTGTCGTGTTTCACGCTGCTTGTCAGTGCTGCTGTCTTTGTTACTGCTGTTTTTGTAGCTTCATGCTTTTCGAGAACAACCCTAAACCTCAACCACAGGGTTAGAGTTATGTCAAGTATTCGATCTGAAACGAAACGCTATGCACCGTCGTCGCGTTCCGCCATTAGGCGCGCCGAGACACACCGAAGTATTTGCTGCGCACTGACGCACGGCTGCACCGTGCGCTATCGGACCGTCGGCAGATCAGGACTGGACACGTCGTACGTCTGCCCCGGTTGGGTCAACAGCGGAAGCGTCACAGCAGCCTTACGATCCGAGTGCTCGACACCGCCCCAGTTTACGACCCGACCGTCGAGCAGAGTCAGCGTGACACTCGAAATCGACCGAGCGGCAACCTCTCCCACCTGAAATCTCAGATCCGGCGGCAACACCGACAACACCTCGAGCGCGGCAAGCGTCGGCTCGTCGTTCCACCCGGGCGTCGGTGTCACCAGACGCGGAACCCCGGGCGGCGGGACGCCCATCTCGAAGTCGACGCCCTTCTCGTCCAGCAGGTGTGCACCCTCAGGTGAGTCGACGAAGACGACCGGTACCCGTTCGGTGACGGTGACGCGGATAGTCGACGGATACATCCGCTGCACACGAGCCGAGGCCACCTTCGGAATCGTCGCCACACGTGCGGCGGCGGCGCCGGTGTCTACCCGCATCAACGGCTGACCGGTCGGTACGGCCAGGAGCGAAAGGATCTGTTCCTCACTGACGGTCGTCGCACCGAGAACTTCGGTGCCCCGGACCGAGAGCACCGGAGACAACCAAGCCGTCAACGCAATTCCCACCACCAGCACGATTGCCAGCGGTGCCACGATCAGCGGTCGCTTGAACCACTTACGAGTCGGTGTGGGTTCGGGAGCCGGCTCCGTCGACCGCGTCGAGTATCGCGATTCGGTGCGAGTACTGCGCCGACGCGTACTGGTGGCTTGTCTGGCTCGAGGATCTCGACGCCCGCGCCGACTTCGTGCGTCGGGTGTCATCGCGGCGCGGGATGCGGCGCCGAACGCAAAGCATCGAGGATCTGTTTGCCGAGCATGGTCACGTCACCGGCACCCATCGTGATGACGATGTCGCCGGGGTGAGCCAACGCCGCCACCTGCTTCGGCGCCTGTGACAGATCCGGTTGATAGTGAACAGGTTTCGTGACCGACTGAGCGACCAGCGCACCACTGACGCCCGGCATCGGCTCTTCGCGAGCGCCGTAGACATCGAGAACGACAACCTCGTCGGCCAAGTCCAGCGCCTGCGCGAACTCCTCGGCAAACGCGGCGGTGCGTGAATAGAGATGAGGTTGGAAGACCACGATCACGCGTCCGGCTGCCGAATTGGTCGACGACGAATCGTCCTCCGGTCGAACCAGATCCGCCGCCGCGCCGAGAACCGCACGAACTTCGGTCGGATGGTGGGCGTAGTCGTCGAACACCCGGACACCACGCTCGCGGCCGGTGAACTGGAACCGGCGGTGTACGCCACCGAATCCGGCGAGCCCCTCGACGATCTCCTCCGTCTCGGCGCCGGCGTCACGGGCAGCCAGTAGAGCCGCAAGTGCGTTGAGCGCCATGTGACGACCCGGCACTGCCATCCGCACGGTTCGCGCGGCGCTCTCGCCCGCCAGGTGGAACTGCAGGACTCCCCCGACGTCGTGCGCATGGAAGCCCAGTAGTCGGACTCCGACCTCGACACCGTCGACAGGCTCGAAGGCGGTGCCCGCCTCCACTTCCTGCGCGTCTGCCGATCCGTAACCGAGTACCCGGATGTCCGAACGGCCCGAGGCCACGATTCGCTTCGCGAGATCCGCCGATCCCGGGTCGTCGAGGCAAGCAATCAAGAGCCCACCCGGACGCAACTTGTCGACAAAATCGTCGAACACCTTCACATACGCTTCGACACTCCCGAAATAGTCGAGGTGATCGGCCTCGATGTTGGTCACGACGATCACGTTGGGGTCGTACTGCAGCAGCGACCCGTCACTCTCGTCCGCCTCCGCGACAAAGACGTCACCGCTGCCGTGATGGGCATTCGTTCCCGCTTCGTTGAGTTCGCCGCCAACGGCGAACGAAGGGTCGAAACCACAGTGCTGCAGGGCGACCACGAGCATCGACGTTGTCGACGTCTTGCCGTGTGTACCCGAAACCAGGAACGTGCGATTGCCCTGCATCAGTGATGCAAGGACAGCCGGACGAAGAATCACCGGGATTCCGCGGCGAGCGGCCTCGACGAGTTCCGGGTTGTCCTTCGGGATAGCCGCGTGCGTCGTGACGACGACGGTCGGACCACCCGGCAGCAGGTCGAGAGCATCGGCGTCGTGGCCGATCCGGACCTGCGCCCCGCGTGCACGGAGCGCCAGGACTCCTCGGCTCTCCTTGGCGTCCGAACCCGAGACGAGGCCCCCGCGGGAAAGCAGAATTCGAGCGATGCCGGACATACCGGCACCGCCGATTCCGACCATGTGTACTCGCTCGAGGTGGGCGGGCAGCGCGGTCATCGGTTTCCCCTTGCGTTTTCCTGGACGGCGTTTTCCTTTGCCGCGATGTCGAGCACGATCCGTGCGATCTCGGTTGCCGCGGTGCGGTGCCCGACGTTGGCAGCGCCACTGCTCATCTTGTCGAGGCGCGCGCTGTCGCTCAGCATCGGGACGACGGTACCGGCGACGAACGTCGGCGTGAGCTCGTTGTCGGAGACGATGATCGCACCGCCCGCTGCGACAACGGGTTTCGCGTTGAGTTCCTGCTCACCATTGCCGTGCGGCAACGGAACGTAGACGGCCGGTAGCCCGACCGCCGAGACCTCGGCGACCGTCATCGCGCCCGAACGACAGATCGTCGCGTCGGCTGCGGCATACGCGAGATCCATCCGCGAAAGATAAGGAACAGCCACATACGGCGCCGTCTCCGAGTACTGCGTGACCTCGAGGGAGTTCTTGGGTCCGTGTGCGTGAAGGACCGAGATCCCGGCCTTCGCCAGTTCTTCCGCTGCTCCGGACACCGCGTCGTTGAGCGACTTCGCGCCTTGCGATCCGCCGAAGACGAGCAGAACGGGACCGTCCTGAGGTAGTCCGAAGTACTCGCGAGCTTGCGAGCGGAGTCCCGCTCGATCGAAATTGGCGATCGACGCGCGAACCGGGATGCCGACGATCTCGGCGTCCTGATCGCCGCGGTTCTTCACTCCGGAACCCGGAACAGCGGCAAGCACCCGCGTCGCCAGGCGAGCACCGATCTTGTTCGCGATACCGGCACTGGCGTTCGCCTCGTGGATGACGATCGGAATCTTGCGGCGGCGCCGAAGAACACCGCCACGTGCGGCAAGATACGCCGGAAGCGCGACGTAACCACCGAAACCGACGATCACGTCGGCGTCGACGGAATCGAGTACCTCACGGGTCTTGCGCACCGAGGCGAGGATGCGTGTCGGCAGTTTGACGAGATCCATCGTGGGCTTACGAGGAAGCGGAACCGGGGGAATGAGCTCGAGCGTGTACCCGCGAGCCGGCACCAAGGTGGTTTCGAGACCACGCGCCGTCCCGAGCGCAGTGATTCTGGTGTCGGGCGCAGCGGCCTTGACCGCGTCCGCGACAGCAAGTGCGGGTTCGATGTGACCAGCCGTGCCTCCCCCTGCCACCACTACCGACAGAGCCGATTTGTTGCCGCTCACCTACGAATTCCTCGCTCTCGAACTTCTCGTGGATCTTGTGCCCTACGTGTCGGCGCCTGCCGACGCTGACCATTCTGCCCTCCCGCGGTGCGCTTCCGTGACCCAGCGGCCGCACCTCGGTTGGAATCCGAGGAAGGGCGAGCACCTTGATCTGCCCGCTTGCGTCGATCGCCCGTCTCGATCGCGCGCCGGCCGTCGCGTCCGCGTGCCGGTTCGATCTGCCGTGCGGGCTTCGGTCGACGGATCGGCCGGCCCCCTGACGGCGGGTGGTACAGCACGGGCTTCGGCAGTCTGAGCAACTTCGAGATCTTGCCGTCCTGCCCGGAGTTCAGAGCGGCAACTGCTTCGGGCTCGTGGCGCGCTGCATTGGCGATGACACCGAACATGAACAATGTGATCGCCAAGGACGAACCGCCGGCGGAGACCAAGGGCAACTGGAGTCCGGTCACCGGCAGCAGTCCGATGACGTAACCGATGTTGATCATTGCCTGGCCGACGATCCAGGTAGTTGCAGTGGCCGACAGGAGCCGCCAGAACGGATCGATGCTGCGGGCTGCGATCCGCAATCCCGTGTAGACGAATACAGCGAACAAACCGATCACCACTGCGCAGCCGACAAATCCCAACTCTTCGCCGATGATCGCGAAGATGAAGTCGTTGTGCGCGTTGGGTAGGTAGTTCCACTTGGCGACGCTCTGACCGAGTCCGCGTCCGAAAAGGCCCCCGTCGGCGAGCGAATACAAAGCCTGCTTGGCCTGATAGTTGTTGCCCTGCAGGTCGTCGCTCTTGTTGAAGAAGGCTTGAACTCGATCGGAACGATAACCGGCCGTCATCGCCAGCACGCCCGCCACGACGACGCCCGTCACCGCGATCGAGCCGAAGAGCTTCAGTGGCAGCCCACCGAACCACAGCAGGGCCCCGACGATGATTCCCAATGCGATGGTCGTACTGAGGTTCGGTTGCGCGACGACCAGCGCGAAGACCAGCATTGCTGCGGGCACGAGCGGAATCAGGATCGACTTCACGGATCGGTCGTCCGGCCGCCGCGAAGCCAACAGATGGGCGCCCCAGATCGCCAACGCGACCTTCATGATTTCCGAGGGCTGCACCGAGAACCCGCCGACGTTGAACCAGCGACGCGCGCCCTGCGCTTCTGTGCCGATTCCCGGAATCAGGACGAGTACCAGCATGATCAGCACGACGACGAACAGCGGAAACGAATACTGCCGGAGCACTCTCGCCGGGATCCGCAGCGCGACGTAGAAGAGCACAGCTCCGAGAATCGCGAAGATCAACTGCTGGGTGAACAACGAATACGCCGAGCCACCGGACACGTACTGCTCGACGCTCGACGCCGACAGAACCATCACGAGCCCCAAGACAGTCAACATCGTGGCAATCGTCACCACCAGGTGGAACGACGCCAACGGCCGCGCCAACCAGGCACCGATTCGGGTCTTGGGACCCTTGGTCATAGCAAGTTCCCGGCTTGGCCAGGCGAATCGGTGAACGGATCGGGTAATGCGGCTACGGCGGCGGCGAAGCTGTCACCACGATGTCCGTAGCTGGCGAACATGTCCAAGGACGCGGCGGCCGGGGCGAGTACAACTGCATCACCAGGGGACGCCAACTCGGCAGCTTCGACTACCACTGCGGCCATGACGGCATCCGCGTCGGCACCCGACGGCAGCCGGATGGTGAGAGTCGAGTTGCTGCTGTTTTCGCTCACAACTGCATCGTCCCCCGACATCACGTGCACCACGGGAACATCGGGCGCGTGTCGCGCGAGCGCGTCCTCGATCACACCAGCGTCACGCCCGAGAAGGACAGCGCCGGAGAGTCGAGGGCCGACTTCGCTCACCAATTGGTCGACGCTGGCTCCCTTGAGCAGACCGCCTGCAACCCAGACGACGCGATCGTGCGCGAGTATCGACGGTCTGGCTGCGTGCGGATTGGTGGCCTTGGAGTCGTCGATGTACACAACGGACCCGACACGGCCGACCAGCGCCCCTCGGTGTGGGCCGACCTTGTGTGCGGCCAGACCGCGTTCGACGACGTCTGCCTCGAATCCGAGTGCCCGCGCCAAGGCGGCGGCGGCCAGCGCGTCCATGACGCCTGCCGGGCCGGCGGGATCTATCGACGCTGCTTCGGCCAAGCGGACGTGATCGCCGAATGCGTTGTCCACGAGGTGTCCCGCTTCGACACCCAGTTCTCCTTCGCCCGGTTCACCCAATCTGAACCCGGTGACAATGTCTGCAGTTGCGCGAGTTCCCAGTTCGGAAGCGATCGCGTCATCGAGGCCGACCACCGCGACCTTTCCGCTCAGCGCCCGCGACTTGGCCTCGGCGTACGCGCTCATTCCGCCGTGCCAGTCGAGGTGATCCTCGGCGACGTTGAGGACCACGCCGGCATCCGGACGCACCGAAGGCGCCCAGTGCAATTGGAAGGACGACAGTTCGACAGCGAGGTACTCCACGCGCGGCGACGTCTCGGCGAGTGCGTCGAGTATCGGCAGCCCGATGTTTCCGCAGGCTCGGCCGACAACTCCGGCGGCGTCGAGAATCGAGGCCAGCATCGACGTCGTCGTGGTCTTTCCGTTCGTCCCCGTCACGACGAGCCATTTACGGGGTGTGCCGAAGTGCCCGCTGTGGTCGACGCGCCAGGAGAACTCGACGTCTCCCCAGATGGGAATCCCGTGACCGGCGGCGGCTGCAAGGATCGGTGCATCCGGCCGAAAGCCCGGACTGGTGACTACGAGCCCGTACTCGGTGATCGAATCCGGGGCATCCTCGATCGAGGTGGTGGTCACCATGTCCGCGCCGAGCTCCGCGCAGCGCTCCGCGAAGTCCAAGGTCGAATCGGCAACCGTCACGACAGCACCGAGGGCGACGAGAGGTTCGATGGTCGCTTGACCGGACACCCGCCCACCGGCGACCAGCACTCGCGTACCGCGGAGCCAGGACAGGTCGTTCTCGGAATCCGCTGAGCTGGTCATGGTTTTCAGCCTCCGAGCGCTGCGAGGTATTCGCTGTAGAAGAGTGCCAATCCGATAGCCGACGCAATAGCCGCCAGCAACCAGAATCTGATGATGACTGTGGTTTCAGCCCACCCGGCGAGTTCGAAGTGGTGATGGAACGGCGCCATTCGGAACACCCGCCGTCGGCTGGACCGGAACACCGCTACCTGGATCACCACCGACGCGGCCTCCGCGACGAACAGTGCACCGATGACAACCATCAACAGTTCCGTGCTGGTGGTGATCGACAATCCGGCGAGCATGCCGCCGAGGGCAAGTGAACCGGTGTCGCCCATGAAGATCTTGGCGGGTGCGGCATTCCACCAGAGGAATCCGATGCACGCGCCGGCGCCGGCCGCGCAGAGCACCGCGAGGTCGAGTGGGTCTCGGACGTCGTAGCAACCCTTGCCGGGATTCGTCTCGCACGAGTAGCGGAACTGCCAGAACGTGATGATGACGTAGGCGCCGAGAACGAAACTCATCGCACCGGCGGCCAATCCGTCGAGGCCGTCGGTCAGGTTGACGGCATTGGACCAGGCGCTGACCAGTAGGTAGCAGAAGGCGATGAAGACCACGGACCCGAGTGAGACGGTGGCGATGTCGCGCACGTACGACAGATGAACACTGCCCGGAGTCAGCCCGTCGTCACCGCGGAACTGAAGGGCCAGGATTCCGAAGGCAATGGCAGCGACGAACTGGCCGACCAGCTTCGCTGTCTTGTTCAGTCCCAGATTGCGCTGCTTGCGGATCTTGATGAAGTCGTCGAGGAAACCGACTCCACCGAGCGCGGTGGTCAGACCGAGAACGAGTAGGCCGGACGCCGATGGCCCCTCCGCGTTGTCCATGCCGAGACCGATGAGGTGTGAGCCGAGATAGCCGGCCCAGATTCCGGTCAGGATCGCGACGCCGCCCATCGTGGGAGTGCCGCGCTTGGCCTGGTGACTGGCTGGACCTTCGGTTCGGATCTCCTGCCCGAAACCTTGTTTCGAGAACGCCTTGATCAGGATCGGCGTGAGCATGATGGAGACCGCCAGCGCGATGCCTGCGGCGAGAAGAATCTGGATCACTGCGAATCCCCGCCGTTCTCGCCATCGGTGTTCGCGTCACCGGTGTTCTCGCTGTCGGTGTTGGGCGTTGCAGCCAGTATCGCTTCGGCGACCGTCCACAGTTCAACCGACTTGGACGCCTTCACCAGGACGAGATCGCCCGGTTCGAGTTCCGCTTCGAGAATGGCGATTGCCGCAGCTGCGTCGGGCACGACGACGGACTCGTCACCCCACGACCCCTCCATCACCGCACCTTGATGCATCGCACGCGAGGTGCGGCCCGTTCCGACGACGATCAACTTGCTGACATCGAGTCTGACGGCCAGGCGACCGATCGCGTCGTGCTCGACAACTGATTCCGGTCCGAGCTCACCCATCTCTCCGAGCACAGCCCAGCTACGGCGACCGAAGTGCCGATCCGATCGCGCCATGGACACCAACGCTTTGAGGGCGGCGCGCATGGAATCGGGATTGGCGTTGTAACTGTCGTTGACGACGGTGACGCCGTCGGCGCGCTCGGTGACTTCCATCCGCCTCGCGGACGCTGCCTTCGTGCCCTCGAGGACACGTGCGATGTCTGCAACCGCGAGGCCGTTCTCGAGTGCGACGGCCGCCGCGGCCAGGGCGTTGCTCACGTGGTGTTCGCCGTGAACGGCCAGGCGAATACGTGCAGAACCCTGTGAACAGTTCAGTGTGAAGGAAGCCCTGGCCTGGTCGTCGACAACCACGTCGGTCGCCCGAACGTCGCAGTCTTCCGACTGGCCGACGAATACGATCCGGGCCTTGGTTCGACTCGCCATTGCGGCGACCATGCGGTCGTCGGCGTTGAGGACCGCAACTCCACCGTCGGCTGCCGACGGGAGTGCTTCCACCAGTTCACCTTTGGCGACCGCGATCGCTTCACGCGAACCGAACTCACCGAGATGGGCAGTGCCCACATTGAGAACTACGCCGATCTTCGGCGGCGCGATCTTCGTCAGTTCGCCGACATGACCGACCCCACGGGCCGACATCTCGAGAACGAGGAAGCGGGTCTTCTCGTCGGCGCGGAGCACTGTCCACGGCAGACCCAATTCGTTGTTGAACGACCCGGGGGGCGCAACCACCTCGCCGCACTCGCGCAGCAGCGCTGCTATCAGATCCTTGGTCGAGGTCTTGCCGGCAGAACCAGTGACACCGACCAGCGTCAGTCCACCATCGGCCGGTGTGCCATCAGTTGCCAGTTCGTCGACGACTGCTCGGGCCAGAAGGCCGAGGGCATGCAGGACCGCGGCTCCGGACCCGTCGGTGTCGTGTTCGAGCAGCATCACTGCACTGGGACCGTCGTTCGGCACCGATGGAACGACAATTGCCGGAACTCCGACCGGCCGCGCCGCGAGCACCGCCACAGCGCCCGCTGCCACCGCCGCTTCCGCGTGATCATGACCGTCGACACGCGCTCCGGGTAGGGCGAGGAAGAGCCCACCTGGAGCTACTTTGCGCGAATCGAATTCGACGGTTCCAGTCACCTGCGTCGACGAATCGTCGACGTCGTGCAGGGTTCCTCCGACGATCTCGGCGATCCGAGAGAGCGTCATCGGGATCATTGCTTGCCTCCATGTGCTGTGTTGATCGCGAATCGGCCGATCATTTCGCCCAACACCTCGCGGTCGTCAAACGGGTGTTTGACCCCGTCGATTTCTTGACCTACTTCGTGGCCTTTGCCTGCCACCAGGACGACATCTCCTGGCTGTGCCCACCGGACTGCTTGCTCGATCGCGGCGGCCCGGTCCCCCACTTCGCGAACCTCGCCGCGTTCGGATTCGGGCACGTCCATGGCGCCTTGCATCACCGAAGCGCGAATCTTCGCCGGATCCTCGGTGCGTGGGTTGTCGTCGGTGACGATCAGCAGGTCTGCGCCTCGCGCACCCGCTTCACCCATGAGTGCCCGTTTGCCGGCGTCGCGGTCACCGCCCGCACCGACCACCACGGCCACTCGGCCGGGAACCTGGTTGCGCAGCGTGGCGATCACGGCTTCGAGCGCTGCCGGCTTGTGGGCGTAGTCGACCACGGCGAGAAAGCTCTGCCCCCGGTCGATCCGCTGAACTCGCCCCGGGACGTCCACGGTCCCGAGCGCTCGAACAGCCGCGTCCGGGTCGAGTCCCGCAGCAAAACTGACGGTCAACGCCAGCGCAGCGTTGGCCACGTTGTATCGCCCGGGGAGACGAAGTGAGACTGGCCACGACTGTCCGTCCGGCCCGACCAACTCGAAGGTCTGCGAGCCGTCCTCGGCAACCTCGACTGCGCCGACCGTCCACTCGGCCTCGGCCGTCGAGGTCGAGACCGTGGTCACCGCGTCGCTCTCGTCGGTCGCGGCCAACTCGGCCATCCGTCGACCCCACACGTCGTCGACGCAGACGACGGCATGCTCGGCTCGCACCGTCGACTCGGGATCGAACAACCGCGCCTTGGCCTGGAAGTACTCCTCGAAGTCGCGATGGAAATCCAGGTGGTCCTGCGAAAGATTGGTGAACGCGCCGATGTCGAAGCGGATGCCGTCGACGCGTCCGAGAGCAAGAGCGTGACTGGAGACCTCCATGACGACGGTATCGATCCCCTGCTCTGCCATCACGGCGAACAGAGCATGCAGTTGCGGAGCTTCCGGCGTGGTCAGAGCGCTGGGCACCCGGCGGCCGTCGATTCGAGTCTCGATGGTCCCGACCAGGCCGGGCTTGCGGCCGGCTCCGGCAATCGCAGCTTCGAGCAAGTACGACGTCGTGGTCTTGCCCGATGTACCGGTAATGCCGACGACCTGCATCTTCTCCGAGGGCCGGCCGTAGATTTCCGCGGAGATCTCACCGAGCACATCCCGCGGGTTCGGATGAACGAGAACTGGGACGGACCGGTCAGGCGCCTTGTCCGCGGCCTCGATCAGTTCGAGGCCGGCCTCGTCGGTCAAGATCGCGGTCGCACCACGCCCCAGAGCGTCGACGGCGAACTGAGCGCCATGGGTCCGTGCACCGGGCAGAGCGGCGAAGAGGTCATCGGTCACGATTCCCTGCGCACGCAGGTCGACGCCCTTGACGACGACCTCCGAGGACTGTGATCCCGGTTGCCCCACCCATTCGAGGCGAGCCCCGGACAGTTCGGAGAGCGCCGTGATCGCGGTAGCAACCGGTTGTGTCGGACGCGTCCCGGGAGCGCCGTCCGAGTTCGACGATTGCAAACGATTCGGCACTGTCACTCGACTCCTGGCAATTGTCGTTGTTCTATCGCGGTCGTTGTCTATGGCGGTCGTTGTCTATGGCGGTCGTTGTCTATGGCGGTCGCAACGCAAGCAAAGTTCGGCGCACTGCGATGAATGAGGTTACTGCGACGTTTGAGATTACCGTGTCCGGGATTCACCCGAAGACCGTGTCGAAACCGACACACCGCAATCAGTCCGCCTGCAACACCAACTTGCGACCGGGGTCCGGCGACATCGGGACACTGTCACGCTGGAGCATCCACGACGCGATGTTGTGGAACAACGGTGCCGCCGACTGACCGCCGCCGCCGTCCACGCCGCGAACCGGTGCGTCGAGCATGATTCCGATCACGAATCGAGGATTGTCCGCAGGCGCGATTCCCGCGAAGGTGATCCAGTAGTTGGAGTTGGAGTAGCACTTGCACGCGGGATCCACCTGCTGCGCGGTCCCGGTCTTTCCACTGACCTGGTATCCCTCGACGCCCGCGGCAACACCGGTTCCTCGTTGGTTGCCGGTGTCTTCCTGAGTGACCGACCGGAACATGTCCCGAACAGTCGCCGCTGTCTGGGCGCTGACCACCTCGACGCCCTCGGGCTGCGGCGTCTCGGTCCGCGTGCCGGAAGAGTCGACAGTCGACTTCACGATCCGCGGAGGAATTCGCACGCCGTCGTTGGCAATGGCCTGGTACATCCCGGTCATCTGCAAGGTTGTCATCGAGAGACCCTGCCCGATCGGCAGGTTCGCGAAGGTTCCGCCGGACCACTGGTCGCGACTCGGAACGCTGCCCGCGCTCTCGCCGGGAAGTCCGACGTCGGTGCGTTGTCCGAGGCCGAACCTGTTCAGCATGTCTGCGTAGCGATCCTCGCCCACTCGCTGAGCGAGCATCAAGGTGCCGACGTTCGAGGACTTTCCGAATACACCGGTAGAGGTGTACGGGGCCACACCGTGATCCCACGCGTCCTTGACTGTGGCACCGGACATCGTGATGCTGCCCGGGACCTGCAGAACTTCGTCCGGAGTTGTCTTACCGTCCTCGATGGCCGCTGCTGCGGTGACGATCTTGTTCACCGATCCGGGCTCGAACGGCGTACTGACCGACGGATTGCCCATTTCGGCTGTCGGCGCGTTCTTGTCGATGCCGATTGCGGGGTTGAAGGTGCTGTCGTTGGACATGGCCAACACCTGTCCCGTCTTGGAGTCCATGACCACAACCGAAGCGTTCTTCGCGCCCGACTTGTCCTTGGCGATCTGGACCTGCTGCTGAACGTAGAACTGGAGGTCCGAATCGATGGTCAGCTCGACACCCGAACCGTTGACTGCCGGTTGCTTGTCACGCCAGCTACCGGGGATCACAGCGCCGTCGGAACCGCGGTCATACGTTTCGGATCCATCGGTTCCGGCGAGCGTGGAGTCCATCGAATCTTCGAGACCGAGCAAACCGTGCCCGTCCCAGCCGGTCGCGCCGACGAGATTCGCGGCCAGAGAGCCACCGGGGTACTCGCGGATGTCCTGACGCTCGAGGCCGACCTCCCGGAACTTGTCCGAGATCTCGGCAGCAACCGCCGGATCCACGCTGCGCGCGAGGTACGTGAAAGTCTCGTTGCTGTTCATCTTCTGAAGCAGATCTTTTTCCGGAACGGTATCGCCGAGCTTGGCGTGGATTCCGGCGGCGATCTCGGCGAGGCGATCGCTCACTTCCGGCGCCTGCTTGTCACCCTCGGCGCCCTGCTCGATGCTCTTGGCGCGCGCTTCCTCGAGTTCCTTGCGTACCCGCACCGGCTGGAAAGTCAGCGCCTTGGCTTCCATGGTGAAGGCGAGGGGGTTTCCGTTGCGATCGGTTATCGAGCCACGTACAGCCGGATCGACCTGGGTCGTGGTTCGTTGATTGGCAGATTCCGCAGCCAGACTCGGCGCGTCGATTCCCTGAATCCACAAGAGCTGCAATGCCGCAACGGCGAGCGCACCACACATGGTGATACGACCGACTCGCTGACGAAACGGAAATGAGGCGGTGGCCGAGCGGCGCGGACGCCGACCGGGGTTGTTACGGGAGTTCTGACTCACCGACGTTCCTCAGGCGGAGCAGGCACCGCCGTCGTGGTGGCGGGTGCTGTCGTCGTGGGGATCACAGGAACCAATTGTTCACTCTGCGCGAGGTTTCGCGTGTTATTCGGAACGCTCGGCGTGGCTCCGGGAGCAACCGGCGTTGTGGTGCGCGGGGGTGTCGCAGTCGGTGCGGGCACCGATGTGGGCGCATCGAGCGGCGGCATAGCTCCGGCAGTCGCGGGAGTCGGCGTTCCGACGACCTCGACCGAACCGTCCGGATGAACTACCAGTCGTGCTGGGTCCTTGGCGGGGACCATGCCGAGAGCGCTTGCCTGATTTGCCAACTCCGGAGCCGAGTTACGCGACTGGAAGTCACGTTCGAGCGCTGCTTTCTGCTCGACCAAAGACTGGTTGTATGCACGTGCATCACTGAGTTGGTACGAATCCTCGGCAGCGCGAGTGGTCAGCAGCAGAGTCACCGCGAGACCGATGGACAGAAGTCCGATGACGGAGGCCACGAACGGCACTCTCCCCTTGAGCATCGCCCGAGGAGAGATAGACGGGCCGGCAGCAGCGACAGTTCCGGTCCGGCCTGCCGCCCGTGCGGTGCGCTTGTCGTATGCACGTTGCGCTGCACCGGATTTGCCCTGACGACTCATGCCCGCCTCCTGGAAATGCGTTCTGCGGCACGCAAACGCACCGGAGCTGATCGTGGGTTCTCTTCGATTTCCTGCTCTGACGCACGTTCTGCGCCACGGGTGAGAATGCGGAACTCCGGTCCCATACCCGGCAACTCGACCGGTAGTCCTTCAGGACTGGTGGACTTCGAGCGGGGAACCAACTCCGCCTTCACAACTCGATCCTCGAGCGACTGGTAGGACATGAACACCACTCGCCCACCGACTGCCAGTGCGTCGAGCCCGGCAGGAACGGCTGCACGAAGCGAATCCAACTCGGCATTGACTTCGATCCGCAGCGCTTGGAAGGTGCGCTTGGCCGGGTGTCCCCCCGTACGCCGCGTGGCTGCCGGGATTGTTCGGTACAGCAATTCGACCAGAGCTGCACTGGTGGTGAAGGGTTCACGCTCACGCTGCCGAAGGATCTCGGACGCAATCTTTCCCGCGAACCGTTCTTCGCCGTACGTGCTCAGAATGCGAGCAAGGTCGCCGTGACTGTAAGTGTTCAGGACCTCTGCCGCGGTCAGCCCGACCGTCTGATCCATCCGCATGTCGAGAGGAGCGTCGATCGAGTACGCAAAACCTCGGTCGGCTTCGTCCAACTGCATCGACGACACACCCAGATCGAAAAGGATCGCGTGAACCGACTCCGTCGACGGCAGACCTGCCTGTTCGAGCGCGTCCTCGATCCCGTCATACGTGGTGTGCACGAACGTCGTTCGGTCCGCGAATGGCGCCAGACGCTCGGAAGCGATCCGGAGTGCGTTGGTGTCGCGATCGAGACCGATGAGGTGAAGGCCCGGGTACTTGCCCAGGAAGAATTCGGAGTGGCCACCGAGCCCCAACGTCGCATCGATCATGTATGCGCCCGCTCCACCGTCACCGACGGCGGTGATGGCAGGGCCGAGAAGATCGTCGGCGCGGTGCAGAAGTACAGGGACGTGCGCGAAGCCATCGGCATCCGAGGGTTCGTTCACCTCGTGATCCACCATGATTGCTCCGGCTCCTACTTTCATGATTTCCGATGACTTTTCGAAAAGGTGCTGACTTTCCGAGAAGGCGATGACTGTTCGAGAAGGCGAATGCTTCGAGGTCCCTGCCCGAAGGAGAACCTGGCGCTGGGGAAGTGCGTCAGGGTCTTTCCGGGCAGAGGCCTCGCGGCATTCGCCGGGGGCTCTTCGCCTAGACGATCTCGCTGAGAGATTCGCCTGTTGCCTGCGAATAGTCCTCTTCGTTGTCTCCGAGATACCTCTCCCAGGCTGCTAGATCCCAGATCTCGAGGTAATCGACGGAGCCGGTCACTACGCATTCCTTGGACAGGTTTGCGTAACGCCGATGATCAGCCGAGAGGGTGATTCGCCCCTGGGCATCGGCGTGCTGTTCATCTGTGCCGGCGGCCAGAGCACGGACATACGCCCGAGCTGCCGGATCATTGCGTGGAGCTGCCGCTGCCTTTCGAGCAAGCTTGACGAACTCGTCCCGGGGGTAGATGGCGAGGCTGTGATCCTGACTCTTGGTGATCATCAATCCTCCTGCCAGTTCGTCTCGGAACTTTGCCGGCAACGTGAGCCGACCTTTGTCGTCGAGCTTCGGCGTGAAGGTACCGAGGAACACTCGACACCTCCTGCGAGCTTGCGCTGAAACCCTCCCTATCGAGCGGATCGTGCTTCAGCTCTCCGCCCGAACCCACAGTACCCCACTTTCCCCCACAAACAAGGAGCACATGGTCCCTATTCAGCATCATTTGCTGATAAATAGCAGGTCAGCGCAGGTGGGGAGACGTGGGGGAAATTTGTAACCGTGTCCCGGCCCACACCGCCGTCAGATCGACCCTTTACGCCACGATCTGTTGCTCCCCCACACAAAATCGCAGTACAAGCGCGGTTTTCGAATAGACATGAGCGGGACGAGGTCTGGTCGTGCGCTGCAGCTCGACCAGGGTGGAGGAAAGTGGAGGGCCGAGTGGAGCGAAGTGGAGGAAGCCCGCGGGCATGCCCTGAGGCAGCAGGAGTGGCGAGTGATTCGCTCGCACGTCACTGATTCACTCGATGGATTGCCGGCGCACACGTACAACACCCACAGCAACGGCGTGTGGCGGTCGGCAACCTTGGTCGCCGACCGCCACACGTGTGGTCGTCCGTGCCCTGAAGAGGGCGTCACGTCCGAACTGCATCACTCTCGAAGTACGCCCGTAGAAGGGCGGGAGAGCTAGTCCTGCTCGAACCTGCGTTTGAATCGATCTTCCATCCGCGACGAGAATCCGCCGCCGGACTTCCGGCCGCGTCCCCGCCCGGATCCGCCGGCACTACCCCTACCCGGCGGACCGGAGGGATGATTGCCACCTTCGGAAGCGGAGTCGGCGGCCGGCGCAGACTTACGTCCACCACCCCAGAGGAACAACACCCCTGCGCCGAACATGAACAAGAAACCGAACAGGCTGATGATCGGAAAACCGCCCGGCTTGAGCGGGAGTGCAACCCCCGCGATCAGCAGGACCAGACCCAGCACGAATAGAGCCGCTGCTTGGAACCGCCGTCTACTCGACGGCGCCCGCATATGGCCGCCCCTCACATTGGAGGCGAACTTGGGGTCTTCGGCATAGAGAGCGCTCTCGATCTGATCGAGCATGCGCTGCTCGTGCTCGGAGAGTGGCACGGTACCTCCCCCGGCACTGGAAGTTTGGCAACCACCCCACGGTGTGAGGCGGCGGGTAATCAAGTTGGACGATTACCTGTTTTCATAATACGAGCAGTTTAGGTCTCGGACCACCAACTCCGGGTACGAGTTCCGCCACAAGCGTACGTATTCGTGCCGAAGGGCCCCGATTCGGCTCCATTTGCCTGTGCGGACCAGGAAATTCCCCGGAAACAACTGCCGACACGGACCATTTGTTCACGACGCTCGCAAATGCTCGGACGCGTCCTGACCGATGAAATCTTCGACCGCCGTGAGAAAACGGCCGACCTCGGCGAAGAATGCGTCGGAATCGGAGTCCGTGATCACGATCGACACGCCGGTTTCCACGGCCGCACGCGTAGCGGACCACCCTGCGAAGAACTTCGACCACGCTCCGAACGCGGGCGCTGCGGCGTCCATCAGAACCCACGCGTTTCCGCTTCGCTTGCGCTTCGAGCCGGCACCGGCAGGAGCTGCGGCCAACACTGCCCCGGCACCACGTAGGGCCGCCAGGTAGGCACACCGGAACCGGTCGGCAGGATCGCCCGCCCCAATCGCTTCCTCTAAAAGCGCATCCGCCTTCCGGAGCAGCCCCCACGCCACACCGGACTTTCCCACTCGAGCAGTGCGGTGGCTGGCGTCCGTCGCGCCGAAGGACCGCCTCGCCGACATCGGCAATCGAGAAATTGCGGCATCCGACGGACTCGACAACTCGGCAGGAAGAGTTCGTTGGCACTTCACACGTTCAGGCTTCACACGCTCGGACATCGGGGCACCTCCTGCACCGTGAGGATCCAAGACCAGGTGGGCCGGAGATGCCCGCTTCCCTTCGGGCATCTCCGGATCACCCACATCGAACATCTGTTCGACCTATTCAATATAACTGCACCCACCGACACGCCGTCAAGAGAAGAGGTGAGACCGGTCGACCCGCAGATCGCCTGGACACCACATACGGTCGACCTCGATCGCGCAGAATTCGCGAGTCGACTCCACGAGGCACTGGCCGTGTACGTCACCGCGATGGACTATCCGCGAGGAACCGAGTTCCATCGCGCACCGATGTGGCAGGAGCACGCGAACCGGCCTGGCTGGAAGGCAGTCGGCGCTTTGGCGGTTCCTCAGCAACCGTCACACGAAAATCTGCCGCTGGTGGGGATCGCTTACGGGTATCGCGGGAGCCCGGACCAGTGGTGGCATCAACAGGTACTGCACGGGCTTCGGCGCTCGGGTCGTCCCCAGAGCGAGATCGACGCGATTCTGAGCGACTACTTCGAACTCACCGAACTCCACGTGCATCCGAGCGGACAAGGTCACCGGTTGGGCGAATCGCTCTTGCGTCACCTCCTCGTCGATCGACCCGAACGTAGTGTTCTGTTGTCGACACCCGAGGTGTACGACGAGGACAACCGAGCCTGGCGGCTGTACCGTCGCCTCGGCTTTCGTGACGTGCTCCGCAGATTTCGTTTTGCCGGCGACAACCGGCCGTTCGCAGTCCTCGGCCGTGGACTGCCGCTGTGAGCGCGCTTCTCGACGCCGTCGTCGTCGGCTCCGGACACAACGCGCTCGTATCGGCCGCCTACCTCGCACGCGAGGGTTGGTCGGTCGAGGTTCTGGAGAAGGACACGGTTCTCGGCGGCGCCGTCTCGACCGTCGAGCGATTTCCCGGATACAAGGTGGACCGGGGGTCGTCGGCACACCTCATGATCCGACACAGCGGCATCATCGAGGAACTCGGACTCGGCGCGCACGGACTGCGCTACATCGACTGTGACCCGTGGGCGTTCGCGCCGCCCGCCCCGGGCACCGACGGGCCGGGCATCGTGTTTCACCGCGACCTCGACGCAACCTGCTGGTCCATCGAACGAGCATGCGGGACAAAGGACGCCGACTCCTACCGGCGATTCGTCGCGGTCTGGTCGGAGCGCAGTCGACATGTCATGAAAGCGTTTTCCGCACCGCCCACCGGATCGAACCTGATCGGTGCGTTCGGAGGTCTCGCCACCGCACGCGGCAACAGCGAACTGTCTCGGCAGTTCCTCGCGCCTGGCGACGCACTGCTCGACGAGTATTTCGACAGTGAGGCACTCAAAGCAGCGCTTGCGTGGTTCGGCGCCCAGTCCGGGCCTGCGATGTCGGAACCGGGAACCGCTCCGATGGTCGGCTTCGCGGCCCTCATGCACGTCTTGCCGCCAGGGCGAGCAGTCGGTGGAAGCGGCGCACTGAGTGCTGCGCTGGCCTCCCGGATGGCTGTCGACGGCGCCACCGTCGCGCTCGGTGACGGCGTGACGTCTATCCGCCGAAACTCGAGTCACTGGACCGCCACAACCGAGAGCGGTCGAGAAGTTCACGCTCGCAAGGTAATCGCCGGGTGCCACATCCTGACCACGCTCGACCTCCTGGGCCGAGGGGGCTTCGACCGAACCACGCTCGATCACTGGCGGCGGAAAATCAGGGTCGGCCCCGGCATCGGCGCGGTACTTCGACTGGCGACATCCGCGCTTCCGTCGTACCGCGGCGACGCCACGACACGGGAAAGTACCTCGGGATTGCAATTACTCGTCTCCGATCGCGCACACTTGCGCACTGCACACGGCGCAGCACTGGCGGGGGAACTTCCTCCTCGCCCTGCGGTTCTCGGAATGAGTTTCAGCGGAATCGATCCCACGATCGCCCCGGCCGGTCGGCATCAGGTGACACTGTGGTCGCAGTGGCAACCGTATCGCCTCAGCGGACATCGCGATTGGGCATCGGTCGCCGAGGCGGAGGCCGACCGGATCGTCGGCGAGATGGAGGCTTTCGCACCCGGGTTCGCCGATTCCGTCCTCGACCGGTTCATTCAGACTCCCCGGGACATCGAGTCGGAATTGGGGATGATCGGCGGAAATGTCATGCACGTCGAGATGTCACTCGATCAGATGATGTTGTGGCGACCGCTTCCGGAACTGTCCGGCCATCGTGTTCCGGGAGCAGACGGGTTGTATCTGACCGGAGCATCGACTCATCCCGGTGGCGGTGTGTCCGGAGCCAGCGGTCGCAGTGCGGCTCGAATCGCACTGTCGGACAGCCGCCGGGGCGCGACTCGTCGTTGGATGCGTCGTTCGAGCAGGTCGTGAAGGTCACCCGCCGAACTTCACCCGCCGACACGCCCCCGCCTCGATGACTGGCTACGCCACGGCTGGCACGATGACCACTGTGCAACAGTCCACCGATCCCGCCGCCAAGCCGACCAGTCGGAAACGTTTCCTGACGGTTGCCGCGCTCGCCCTCATGCTTGTTCCCTTGCTGGCCGGGTGCATCCGCGTGCAGGTGTCGATGGGAGTGTCCGCGAACGATCGTGTGACCGGACAGGTGGTAGCTGCCGCTATTCCGGCGAACGAGGCGGACAAGGGTCCGCAGCTGACCCCACCTTCGTCGCTGGAGGACAAGATACGGGTTCAGGAGTACAAGAAGGACGGGTACGTCGGCAGCCAAGCGTTCTTCAGCGACTTGTCCTTCGGTGACGTCGCCCAACTGGGCTCCATGTACGCCGAGGGGTCCGGGTCGTTCCAGATCACCCTCAAGCGATCCGGGGACACCGTCACGCTCGACGGCAAGGCAGACCTGAAGACGGTTCCGACTCAGGGCGCCGACGTCCAGGTCAGCATCGCCTTCCCGGCACGGGTCGGCACGACCAACGGAACACGAGACGGCGATTCCCGGGTGTCGTGGACCTTGCCCGCCGGCGAGGTGTCCACGATGCGCGCCGAGGTCAACTACGCGGACCCAAGCACCCGAAGCTTCGCCGGGTGGGCAGGAATCATGGCCGGGCTGGCGCTCGGTGTCGCGATTGTCGTCGGTGCAATGGCCTGGATGGCGCGCAATCGAGCACCGATCAAGCGCGCGCCGGCCGCGAAAGCAACGGTCATGAAGACGCCTGTCACGAAATCACCTGCCAGCAAGCAAGCTGACAACAGGAATCCGAAAAACACCACGAAGTAGCGCCTGGCGATTGCCCCCCTCGATTGGTGTCGAGCGGGGCAACGGGATCAGACGGCTTGTGCTGTCCCGACAGAGGTGTCGGGGGTGAGACCGAGTCGCTCGAGGACCTCACTGGTGGCGCGCGCAAAGTTCAAAGTGATGAAGTGCAGGCACGGAGCGCCTTCAGCGATCAACCGCTCACCCATCTCGGTGGCCAGATCGATGCCGAGTTCGCGGACCGCTGCACGGTTCTCGTCCGGACCGCTTCCGGCCGCGGCGTCGAATCGACGCTCGAGAGCGGGGGGCAATGACGAGCCCGAGAGCTCGAGCATGCGCCGCACCGAGCGTAGCGACGTCACCGGCATGATCTCCGGGATGATCGGCTTGGCGCCCTGTTCTGCGTCGTACGCACTCACCCGGTCACGAAGACGCAGGTAGTCCTCCACGTCGAAGAACATCTGTGTGATCGAGTACTCGGCGCCGGCACGCAACTTCGACACCAGGTACTTCGTGTCGTACGCCAAGTCCGGAGCGCGATAGTGCCCCTCGGGGAACGACGCGACGCCGACGTGGAAGTCGCCCAGGTCACGGACCATCCGTACGAGTTCCTCGGCGTACTCGACGCCTTCGGGATGCTTCTTCCATTCGCCGAGCGGATCGCCGGGCGGATCGCCGCGCAATACGAGGATGTTGCTGATCCCACGATCGGCGTAGGCACCGACCATGGCGCGAAGCTCTTCGGTGCTGTGTGAGACAGCAGTCAGGTGAGCAACCGGCAGCAGGGTCGTCTCTTCGGCAAGTTCGCCGGTGACACGCACCGTACGATCGCGCGTCGAGCCACCTGCGCCGTAGGTCATCGAGACGAACGCCGGTCCGAGCCGCTCGAAGGTACGCACCGCACGCCACAGGCGCGCTTCGGCGTCCGCGTCACGCGGCGGCGAAAACTCGACCGAGAACGGAATACGGCTACCTGTCGAGGAAGCGATCCGATCGACGATCGACGGTGTTCGGGTGGCCCACCCCTCGCTGGAGCGGCCCCTGACTGGATCGAATGTCACCGGTCAAGCATATGTTTTCCAGCTGCAAACAAGCTCATCGCCCAGTACTGCGTATCCCGAATGTCAGGATCGCGCAGTTCACGGCCCGACCCGCCGTTGATTCCAACCCCTACTAAGCTGGGCCCCAAGCTCGCTTCCGTGTAACCATCCGGCGCGAGAACATACCGATCTTGGAGGCCACCCTGTCCGCAGGAACCGCGCGCGTTGGACAGAGTTCGACCAACACCGCACCGCATCCGACCTCACTCGAACTGCCAGGTCTGTTCGAAGCAGCGCTCCGCGACTTCTTCGCTTCACGCCGCGAACTCGTCTCGAACATAGGCGGTGGATACGAGGAGGCCGTCAGCACCCTCGAGGCCTTCGTCCTGCGCGGAGGAAAGCGCGTCCGACCGTCGTTCGCCTGGACGGGATGGCTCGGCGCCGGAGGCGACCCGAACGGTAAGGGCGCAGACGCGGTGATTCGTGCGTGCGCCGCCCTCGAACTGGTGCAGGCCTGCGCGCTCGTCCACGACGACATCATCGACGCATCCACGACCAGGCGCGGCTTCCCGACCGTTCATGTCGAATTCGAGGACCAGCACCGAGACGAGGAGTGGAGCGGCGATTCCGCGCACTTCGGCGAGGCCGTCGCCATTCTTCTCGGCGACCTGGCCTTGGCCTGGGCGGACGACATGATCCGAGAATCCGGGATCAGCCCCGAGGCGGCCGCACGTGTCAGCCCGGTCTGGTCGGCAATGCGCAACGAGGTGCTCGGTGGCCAATTCCTCGACATCAGCAATGAAGCCCGAGGCGACGAGACCGTCGAGGCAGCCATGCGGGTCAACCGCTACAAGACCGCCGCGTACACGATCGAACGCCCACTGCACCTCGGCGCCGCGCTGTTCGGTGCGGACGCCGAGTTGGTCGACGCCTACCGGACCTTCGGCACGGACATCGGTATCGCCTTCCAACTTCGCGACGACCTGCTCGGTGTCTTCGGAGATCCGTCCGTCACGGGCAAACCGTCGGGCGACGATCTCATCGCCGGTAAGCGAACTGTCCTGTTCGCGATGGCGCTTGCCCGCGCCGACGCCGCAGATCCGGCGGCAGCAGAACTGCTCCGCAACGGAATCGGCACGCAGCTGACCGACACCGAGGTCGACACTCTGCGCCAGGTGATCACCGATCTGGGCGCCGTCACCGACGTCGAAACGCAGATCGACACCCTCGTCGAGGCAGCTGCGAACGCCCTCGACTCGAGCACGGCAACGGCAGAGTCCAAGGCTCGCCTGACCGACATGGCGATCGCGGCCACGAAGCGAAGCTACTGACCGTGGCACACGTGCACCGCACTCGAACCGTCAGCTCGCCGACCGATCGAGTCGTGATCGTCGGCGCGGGACTTGCCGGACTGTCTGCGGGGTTGTATCTGCGTGGCGCCGGCCGCGACGTCACGATTCTCGAGAGCAACAGCTCGGTCGGTGGGCGAGTCGGTGTCTACCAGGGCAATGACTACAGCATCGACAACGGCGCAACGGTGCTCACGATGCCCGAACTCGTCGAAGACGCCCTTGCGGCCGTCGGCGCCGACCCAGCCTCGACAAACCCCAAATTCGTTGTGCACAAGCTCGATCCGACGTACCACGCGCGATTCGCAGACGGCACCGCTCTCGATGTCCACGCCGACCCAGAAGACATGGCTGCCGAAGTCTCCCGTGTCTGCGGGCCGGAAGAAGCGCAGCGATACCGTGCGTTGCGGCGATGGCTGAACCGGATCTTCGACGCGGAATTCGACCGCTTCATGGACGCCGACTTCGATTCTCCCCTCGGACTGGTCAATTCGCGTGACGCAGTCAAAGATCTGAGCCGGCTCGTCGCACTGGGAGGATTCGGGAAACTGGGCGGGCAGGTGGATCGCAAGATCCGCGACCCTCGCCTCCGGCGGATCTTCACCTTCCAAGCGCTGTATGCGGGCGTTGCTCCGTCTCGGGCCCTCGCGGTGTACGGGGCGATCGCTCACATGGACACCTCACTCGGCGTCTACTTCCCCGAGGGCGGGATGCGCACGATCGCCGAGTCGATGGCCGACGCCTTCACCGAGGCCGGCGGAATTCTGCATCTCGGCCGCACTGTCGAACGCCTCGAGGTGAGCGGACGGCGCGTGCACACCGTTCACACACGCGACGGCGAGCGCTTCGACTGTGACGCCGCCGTCCTCACTCCCGACATGGCCGTCACGGACTCGCTCTTGCGCCCGCATACGCGATTGCGTCCGCGCCCGGTGCGTACATCGCCGTCCGCCGTCGTGATTCACGGCACTGTTTCCTCCGCGGTCGCCGACGAATGGCCCGCGCAGCGACACCACATGATCGACTTCGGCGAGGCGTGGAAGCGCACCTTCGCCGAGATCACGGCACGCCGCGGCCGCGGGCGGCTGATGAGTGATCCGTCACTGCTCGTCACCCGACCGGCGCAGACCGACCCGAGCCTGGTCTTCTCGCGAGACGGCCGGATCCGTGAACCGCTGTCAGTCCTCGCGCCGTGCCCGAATCTGGACAGTGCGCCGCTCGACTGGGAAGTTCTCGGCCCGGCCTACGTGCGTGAAATCATCCTCACGCTGCAAGAACGTGGCTACACGGGACTGGTCGAAGGGTTCGAGATCGATCACGTCGACACCCCGCAGACCTGGCTCGAAAAGGGCATGGCCGCGGGTAGCCCGTTCGCGGCGTCACACACCTTCACCCAGACGGGGCCGTTCCGACGCAAGAACCTCGCCCGCGGCTTCGACAACGTCGTTCTCGCCGGATCGGGAACCGTTCCGGGGGTGGGAGTACCGACCGTTCTGCTGTCCGGACGGCTCGCCGCCGAACGTATTACCGGTACACGCGAGCGAGCCAGCGCGGTGGGCACTCGTGCGAGCAACTAAACTAGCCCCTCGTAACCGACCATTCATCCACGATTCACCGACTCGGGCGCTGCATGCGCCGATCGACACCGATCTCCTCGGGGGAGGAACCTGCACCGATGACGTCCTCTGCCGCAGCCACTGAAAGACCGTGGCACCTAAGGGCCGCCAATTTCCTTCGGACTCCCGAAGGTCACAGTGCACTGCTCGGTTTCTTCGGCGCAGTCATGATCACTTTCGGCGGATTCGGTGCCGGTAGCGTCCGGCGCCAAGATCCGCTGCTCGAGTCGATGCATCTGTCCTGGCTCCGTTTCGGACACGGATCGATTCTGTCGGCGGCCATCGTCTGGATCGGTGTCCTGTGCATGATCGCCGCCTGGGTTCGACTGGGCCGCTCGACTCTGCGCGGTGATGTCTCGTTGCGCGGCCTGCGCTACGTCGTCCCGGTCTGGACGTTTCCGCTGCTGTTCGCGGTGCCCATGTTCAGCCGTGACGCCTACTCCTACCTGGCGCAAGGCGCGTTGTTGCGCAACGGCTTCGACCCGTATGCCGTCGGCCCCGTCGTCAATCCGGGAATCCTGCTCGACAACGTCTCCAACGTGTGGACGACGACAACTACCCCGTACGGTCCGGTTCACCTTCTCCTTGCCGACGCCATCGTTCGGCTGACCGGCGAGAACGTCATCGCCGGCACGATGCTGTTGCGGATCACGATGCTCCCCGGACTCGCCCTGATGATGTGGGCCGTTCCCCATCTCGCGACGAAGCTCGGCGGAAACACCTCGATCGCCCTGTGGCTCGCAGTACTCAATCCCCTCGTCCTGATCCACCTGATCGGCGGCGTTCACAACGAGATGCTCATGGTCGGCCTCATGGCCGCAGGCATTGCGCTCGCTCTCGAACGCAAGCACCTCTTCGGGATCGGGCTGATCGCGCTCGCCGTCGCGATCAAGGCAACCGCAGGCGTCGCACTTCCCTTCATAGTCTGGATCTGGATGATCCACGAGCGGGAGGACGCCGCAGCCGCCGGGCGAGAACCGGCGTCACCGATCCGATCGTTCGTCAAAACGGCCGGCGCAGGTTTCGCGGTGTTCGTGGCGGTACTCGGATCCACCTCACTGATCGCCGGAGTCGGCCTCGGCTGGACGACGGCACTCTCCGGTTCGGCAAAGATCATCAACTGGCTCTCGCTGCCCACGATCGTGGCGCACATCGGAACCATGGCAACCTCCTGGTTCGCCGGCGACCATTTCAACGACATCCTCGAAGTCTCCCGGACCATCTCGGCGGTTGTGTTGATCGCGATCATCGCCGTCGTGTGGTGGCGCTACCGCAAGACCGAGCGCGACGCCGTCATGGGCATCGTGATCGTGATGGTCGCCATCGTCGTTCTGTCCCCCGCAGCACTCCCCTGGTACTACTCCTGGCCGCTGGCAGTAGCTGCCGGTTTCGCAATGTCGCCGACGACTCTCGCCGTACTGACCGGGCTGTCCACCTGGCTGATGCTGGTGTTCCAGCCGGACGGATCGATCGGCCTGTACACCTTCCCGCACGTTGCTCTGGCCATCGTCGCTGCCGTGATCGCGGCGATGTCCTTGCAGACGGAAGACCCACTGCGACTTCGTGGACGCAAACACGAGAAACCGATCGAAATGACGTCAGCCGCCTCGGCGCCCTCGACGTCAGGATCTGCGTGATCCGCGTGTCATGAACGCACTGCCTGCGTCCTATGAATTCTGCGAGAACGTGACGAGGGAACACGGCCGAACGTACTTTCTGGCCACCCGGTTGTTGCCCGAACCTCGACGCCGCGCAGTTCACGCGCTCTACGCATTTGCTCGCGTCGTCGACGACGTCGTGGACGAACCCTCGGGTCCGCATGAACGAGGCACGGTGCTCGCCGACGTCGAACGTGCAGCCGTCAACGCACTCGACAACCCCACTGTGACAGGTGACGTTCCGTCGACGGTTCCCCTCGACCTGACACGCGTACTCCCGGCCTTCGCGGATGCTGTGAAGACGTTCGACATCCCGCGCGCATATTTCGACGCCTTCTTCGAGTCCATGCGGATGGACGCCCCCGACACGGCGAAGTTTCGACCCGTCTACGACACGATGGACGAGCTTGCCGAGTACATGTACGGCTCCGCCGTCGTCATCGGTTTGCAGATGCTCCCGATTCTCGGAGTGAGCGTTCCGCAGCAGGAAGCGGTAGTGCCCGCGTCGAATCTCGGTGAGGCGTTTCAGCTGACCAACTTCATCCGCGACGTCGGTGAAGACCTCGACCGGGGACGTCTGTATCTCCCGGCAGGCGAGTTCGCCGCATTCGGGGTCGACATCGAGATGCTCGAACATGGGCGAAGAACCGAAACGGTGGACGTTCGGGTCAAGCGCGCGCTGGCACACTTCATCGCCGTGACGCGGGGGCGGTATCGGACCGCCGAATCCGGCATCCCGATGCTCGATCGGCGGGTCCAGCCGTCGATCCGCACGGCTTTCGTGTTGTACGGAGCAATTCTCGACCAGGTCGAGCGCGCCGACTTCCGGATACTGCATCGACGTGTGTCCGTTCCCGGACGCACGCGACTTCGAGTCGCTGCGCCGGGTCTGGTCCGGTCGGCAACCTACGCGGCGAAAAACCGCATGCGGTGAGTTGTCAGAAGGCCGGCAGCTCAGAAAGCCATGGCCTGTGCGCGGCGGATGACCTCACGCGCGAGATCACCATGCAGTGCGTCCACCGGGCGCCCCGGCAGGGAATCGTCGGCCAGGAACAACCAGCGGAGGATTTCGACATCGGTGTAGCCGCCGTCGTGCAGCACCGCCAGCAGACCGGGCAGCCACTTGACGATCTGGCCGTCCTCGCCGAAGAACACTTCGGGGACACCGAGAACGCCATGCCGCTTGACTGCGATGATCTTGTGATCGCGAAGCAACTGGTGAACCTTGCTCACCGGCAACCCGACGTTCTTCGCCACATCCACAAGCTGGAACAGGGAAACCGAAGAATCCAGGACATCATCACAATAAGGAATCGCGCTCACCGCGAGAAGTTTATCCGGTCCGGCGAGCCCGCTGTGTACCGCCCGGTGCAGTGCTCGAAACTGCCGCTCCGCTCAGGTCACAACGCTCTGTGACGTTCTCGAGACTTCCGCGTCGGTATCGCTGGCTACGATGGACGGGATGCGGCGTATCAGTAACCGGGATTTCGCGGTGGATGTAAATGGGTGCCCTCACTGCGGGAACCGGTACGCGGTATACAACCACCCACATTGCTGACAGCTACCACCCAGACCGCAAGCAGACAGATCACAAGCACGCAGATCACAAGCACGCAGATCGCAAGCACGGAGGAACAGTCATTACGGAGGTCGAGGGTTGATCGGCGAAATGCTCGAGCGCCGCTATCGAGTGGACGCACCGATCGCGCGCGGCGGTATGTCGACCGTGTATCGAGGCCTCGATACACGGTTGGATCGACCTGTCGCGATCAAGGTGATGGACCCGCAATTCGCCGGCGATCCAGCGTTCCTGACTCGTTTCGAGTTCGAGGCCCGGGCCGTGGCCCGACTCAAGCATCCGGCCCTTGTGGCCGTCTACGACCAAGGCAGCGATCGCAATCACGTGTTCCTCGTGATGGAACTCGTCGACGGTGGAACCTTGCGTGAACTCCTTCGTGAGCGCGGACCGATGCCGCCACACGCAGTCGCTGCAGTCGTGGCACCTGTCCTGGACGCGTTGGCGGTGGCGCATCGAGCGGGACTGGTTCACCGTGACGTCAAACCCGAGAACATCTTGATCTCGGACACCGGCGAAGTGAAGATCGCCGACTTCGGATTGGTGCGTGCAGCTGCGGCAGCAACCACCACCTCCAACAGCGTGATCCTCGGCACCGCGGCCTATCTGTCGCCGGAACAGGTGACGTCAGGAATTGCCGACACTCGAAGCGACGTCTACTCGACCGGCGTGTTGATGTTCGAACTTCTCACCGGTACAACACCGTTCACCGGCGATACGTCACTCTCCATCGCCTACCAACGCATCCACGACGATGTCCCGCGCCCAGGTTCACGTATCCCCGGTGTACCGGCGCAGTTCGATCGTCTGGTTGCCGAAGCCACTCACCGCGAGCCCGCACATCGTTTCGCCGACGCCGGTGAGATGGCAGCTGCACTTCGCAGTGTGAGCGAGCAACTGGAACTTCCGTCATACCGCGTTCCCGCTCCGCGTCGAAGCGCCCAGCACCAGAGCGCGCAAGTTGCCCCGGCCCGGCCACAACCGGCGCCTGCGCCTCCCACGGAGGTACATCCGAACTCTGCCGCGCGACCGAACCCCGCTGCCACGACGGTATTGGCGTCCGGCGTGGCCCCGGCTGTGGCAGCCACCACGGCGCTCGGCACGGGCTCTCCTCCCCCTGGCGGTATCCAGCACACTCGCGCGGTCACCACACAAACTGCTCGTCCGGCGACGGTCGACGGTGACTCGGATTTCGACGACGGTTCCGATTTCGGCGACGACCACCCGGGGCACGACGATCCGCATGCTCATTTTGTCGAGGCACGTCGTAAATCGCGACGAGCCACCCTGATCTGGCTGCTCGTCATCGCGGTCCTCGCGCTCGCGTTGGGCTTCGGCGGATGGTGGATGGGCTCGGGCCGCTATACAGCTGTTCCCTCGATCGACGGGCTGACCAAGGACACTGCGGTCACCGCTCTGCAGGACGCCGGGCTCTCCCCCGACGTCCAGGGTCAATACTCCGACGCCCAACCCATCGACACGGTGATCGGGACAGACCCGGCCTCCGGCTCGAGGGTTACCAAAGGCTCGACCGTCGCGCTGCTGACTTCGCTCGGGCGTCCGACTGTCCCGCCCATTCCGGCCGGCGGCGACGTCTCGGCCCTGGGCGCACAACTCGCCGACCGCACTCTCGTCGCGGTCGACGGCGGGGACACATTCAGCTCCAAGATCCCGATCGGCGGCGTGGCCGCGCTCGACCCGGCACCGGGAACCGAAGTTGCCGTGGGCTCCTCGGTCAAGGTCATCACATCCAAAGGGTCACCGCCCGTGGACATTCCCGATGTGAAGGGCATGTCCGAGAACGCTGCGCGCGCCGCCCTCGACAAGGTAGGCATCTCAGTCAGCACCACCAGAACAACGTTCGACGACGCCGTCGAGGGCGGTAGCGTAATCGGCACCGATCCCGCTGTCGGGTCCTCCGTCAACGCCGGCACCTCCGTGGTTCTCCTCATCTCCGACTCCGTCAAGGTTCCCTCGCTGATCGGCCGCTCCGTCTCCTCAGCACGCGAAGAACTCGGCCGCCTCGGCCTCGAGATCACCGTGCGTCAGCTCACCCAGAACGACAGCTCGGTCATCATCAGCCAGAGCGTCAAGAACGACCTCGTTGCCAAGGGCACCGACATCAGCGTCGTCGCAATTCCCTGACAGTCCGCTTCGGCCTAATCTGAATTCATGGCCACGTGGGAACCCGAGAGCATTGGGATACTCGACTTGCCGTCGGGGAGATCGATTCGGGGTCGAGGACTCCGCAATCCACTTCCTTCCGGACCTCTCCCCACCTTCGGCGTCTATCTGACCGGCAAAGAACCTCCCGACACCGAGTGGGAGTCGGAGTGGGTCCGCTGGCGAGATTTCTGGTTGCCGAGCGATCCCGATGCGCTGCGCAGGGCCCTGCACGAAGTGTGGGTGCGCTCGGAAACCGAAAGAGTCGAGATCGCGTGCGGTGGTGGATACGGCCGCACCGGAACAGCGTTGGCCGCTCTTGCCGTCATGGACGGAGTGCCCAGTGAGGACGCCACCGCGTACGTTCGCGCACGTTACTCACCTCGCGCCGTCGAAATGCCCTGGCAGCGCCGATTCGTCACACGATTCACGCAATAGCGAACGCCCCCACCTGCGCGAGCGGGTGAGGGCGTTTGCCGGAAATCAATGCCGGGCGCGAATCAGCTTCGGCGAAGGAAGGTTTCAGCCTCGCAGCATCTCGGCCACGAGGAACGCGAGCTCCAACGACTGTTGGGTGTTCAATCGGGGGTCGCACGCCGTCTCGTAGCGACCGCCGAGATCGAGGTCGGAGATGTCCTGCGCGCCGCCGAGGCACTCGGTGACGTTCTCACCGGTCAGCTCGACGTGGATGCCACCCGGATGCGTGCCGAGACCGTTGTGGACCTCGAAGAATCCCTGAACCTCGTCGACGATGCGGTCGAAGTGGCGCGTCTTGTACCCGGTGGAGGCTTCGTGGGTGTTGCCGTGCATCGGATCGCACTGCCAGATGACCTGGTGACCGGTGGCTTGGACCTTCTCGATGATCGCCGGCAGCAGGTCGCGGACCTTGCCGTTGCCCATGCGCGAGATCAGAGTCAGACGACCTGGCTTGTTGGTGGGGTCGAGACGCTCGACGTATTCCACCGCCATTTCCGGCGTCGTGCTCGGGCCGATCTTGAGGCCGATCGGGTTGGACACCAACTCGGCGAAGGCGATGTGCGCGCCGTCGAGCTGACGAGTGCGGTCACCGATCCAGAGGAAGTGAGCCGACAGGTCGTAGAGCTTGGGGTGATCGCTGTCGTTGTCGAGACGCAGCATCGCGCGCTCGTAGTCGAGAACCAGGGCCTCGTGGCTGGCAAAGATCTGTGCCTGGTGCAGGCTCGGATCGGTGACGCCACACGCGTTCATGAACTGCAGGCCGCGGTCGATCTCGGCTGCCAGTTGCTCGTAGCGTGCGCCCGCGGGAGACGCTGCGACGAATTCGCGGTTCCAATCGTGCACCTTGTGCAGGTCGGCCATGCCGGCGCCGGTGAGTGCGCGAACCAGGTTCATCGCGGCGCTGGCGTTGGCGTATGCACGCACCAGTCGCGAAGGATCGTGGGCGCGGACTGCCTCGTCGGCGACGAGCGAGTTGATCATGTCGCCGCGGTAGGACTTCAGACCCAACGAGTCGATGTCGGCAGAGCGCGGTTTGGCGTACTGGCCGGCGATGCGAGCGACCTTGACGACCGGCATCGAGGAACCGTAGGTGAGCACGACGGCCATCTGCAGCAACGTGCGGATGTTTCCCTTGATGTGCGGCTCGGTGTTGTCCGCGAAGGTCTCGGCGCAGTCACCGCCCTGGAGCAGAAATGCCTCACCACGCGCGACCTGCGCGAGACGCTCTTGCAGCGCCTCGACTTCGCTGGCCACCGTGATGGGAGGCACGCTCTCGAGCACAGTCCGCATGGCGGCCGCCTGGTCAGCGGGCCACGAGGGCTGCTGAGCAGCGGGCTTCGCGAGCGCCTCGTCGAGCTGCTTACGCAGTCCGGCAGGCAGCGGCGGGAGTTCGGGCAAGCGGTCGATCGGCACGTCGACAGTCCAGTTCACCTCTACAGGATATTCGC
This sequence comes from Rhodococcus sp. T9N, assembly GCF_024436645.1. NCBI lineage: Bacteria > Bacillati > Actinomycetota > Actinomycetes > Mycobacteriales > Nocardiaceae > Rhodococcus > Rhodococcus sp. T9N. The sequence continues at coordinate 208,501 of NZ_JAMSKS010000008.1, forward strand.
TCGCTCGTCGGCGCGTCACACAGGCTCTCGATCGCAGCCCAATCGGAACACTTCCCGCGCACCGAAACCTGGGTCAGCGAAGTGACCGTGCAGCCGAAATGGCGTCGAACTTCACGAGGTTGTGCCTGGCGTCGGCAAGTGCGTCGTGTGCGTCGGCGGGCGCCGACGGGAGGGCAGGACTGCCGTTGTCTTCCCAGAACTGTCGGAGTTCGCGGGTGTACCGCGGCATCGACTGCGGTAGTTCCGTCATGTCGCCCCACAACTGGCACAGCGCGACGTGGTCGTAGGCGGCGACCCACGCCCAGAGCTCCGGAACCACCATCGGCCGCGGAACGAAGAATTTCAGAAGATCGTCGCGGATCTTCTCGCGTGATTTCCACAGCGGCGACGAAGGCTGCGGCAACTTCGGCAGCACGTTCTTGCGCACCCAACTACCTGCACGGGCGGGATCGAACTCCGTCGAAACCGCGTAGTACTCTCGGCCGTCCTCACAGACAACGCCGATGGACACGAGATCGATGGTTCGACCGTCTTCGATGAATTCACAGTCGTAGAAGTAGCGCACGTCCGAAAACTATGCCGCACGCGCAGGCTCTGGAGCCAATGCGCGTGCGGCCGGTGTGGGAAATCTCTAGCTGGCTTGTGCGTCCGGGAGCGAATCCTTGTCGGTCTTCGCGGATTCCTTCGACTCGGCCGAGGCCACGAGATCGACAACCGACTCGCTGCCTTCCGCCGGAACGTCGACGGCAGCTTCGGGTTTCGTGGGCGCCTGGTTCTTGAGGCTCGCCGCGTAGATGTCCACGTACTCCTGGCCGGAGAGTTTCATCAACTTGTACATCACCTCGTCGGTCACAGCGCGCTCGACGAAGCGGTTTCCGCCCATGCCTTCGAAGCGGGAGAAATCGATGGGTTCGCCGACGATCACGGTGACCTTGGCGGGACGCCACATCCGTGAGCCGATCGGATTCATCTTGTCGGTGCCGACCATCGCTACCGGGATCACCTTGACGCCCGATTCAAGTGCGAGGCGCGCCATTCCGGTCTTGCCTTTGTAGAGGCGACCGTCAGGCGAGCGCGTCCCCTCGGGGTAGATACCCAGCAGGCTGCCCGAACCGAGGACCTTGAGACCGGCGTTGAGTGCATCCTGCGCCGCGTCTGCACCGGTTCGGTCGATGGGGACCTGACCGACCGCGGTGAAGAACCACTTCTGGAAAGCGCCCTTCAGACCGGAACCGGTGAAGTACTCACTCTTGGCAAGGAACGTGATGCGGCGGTTGACGCGAAGCGGAAGGTAGAACGAGTCCAGAACCGCCTGGTGATTGCTGGCCAGAATGGCCGCCCCGTCAGTCGGAATGTTCTCGTGACCCTTGACCGTCGGACGCCCGAGCAGCCAGAGAATCGGCCCCAGCAACACATACTTGAAGAGCCAATACCACACGGCGTCCCTCCCATTCACAGCTGAATTTCGCTGAGTACGACCTTACTGCCGACCGGTAACCCCCGCTACACACGCCCCTGCAGGATCGACCCGATCACAGTCCGGCAGACGTGGTTCCAGCGCCGTCGACCCCACCGAGATCCTGAGGCACTACCGATCGGGCCAATGCGGCGGCGCCGACCATGCCCGCAGCTTCGCCCAGCTGAGCGGAACGGATGCGGGCCAGTGGGCGGTGCTTCGCCCCGGTCAACAATGTCGCGTACTGCTCGCGGGCGTCGTCGAGAAACAGTGGGGCAGAACTCGCGACGCCGCCGGCGATCACGACCAGATCGGGATCGTAGACGTCACCGACCATGGCCAGACCCACGGCCAGCCAACGGGTGAACTCGGCGATCGTTGCCAGCGCGAGTGGGTCACCGTCCTGCGCGGCGTTGGCGATCCGGCGACCGGTGAGCGAACCAGGATCCACCGCAACCTCACGCGCCAGGACCGTCGACGCGGCCGGGTCGGCGGCAAGCAGTTCGATTGCCGTGTCGACGAGCGCCGTTCCGCTGCAATAGCGCTCCCAACACCCACGTTTGCCACACGCGCACTGACGCCCGCCCGGAACGACCTGGATGTGGCCCAGTTCGGGGGCGACGCCGTGACTCCCCCGGTACAGCTCACCGTTGATCAGCAGCGCACCACCGATGCCGGTCCCGATTGCCACCATCACGACATTGCGGCCACCTGCGGCCGCGCCGAATCGGTGCTCCGCGAACGCCGCTGCATTGGCGTCGTGTTCGAGAACGACCGGCAAGCCGAGCCGCTTGCTCAAGTCACTTCCGACCGGCGCGTCCACCCACGGCAAGTGCGGAGCGAACCGAACCGAGCTTCGATCGGAGGTGATGAAGCCGGCGACCGCCAACCCCACGGCCGATACCTCGTGCCTGGTGACCAATTCGCGCACGACGCGATCGAGACCGTCTTCGAGTGCCCTGGCCGACTGCGGGGTCGGGGCTTGAATCATCTCGAGCACTTGTCCGTCGACGTCCACGACGGAGGCCCTGATACTCGTCCCGCCGACGTCGATGCCGACCGTCAATATGTCGTCCATTGTGGAGTTGGAGACCGCTTTCAAGCGGCGCGCGCTCATCGCGACGATTCCCGCGCGAGCGGCGTCCGCTGGAGTGCGCACCCTGAATCGGTGCCTCGTGCGTCGGTGACCATTGTGTCGATTGTGCTCATCTCGGGCCGTTCGCTCTACCCGGGGTACTGAGTCAGTCCTTGACCGTCACGTTGATCGGGACAAATGCCGCCGTGCGAGTTCGCTCCGCACCTGGCGTCGTCGGACCGCCGTCCGGTCCACGATCGGGACCTGACGGCCCCCCGAGAAACTCGTCGAGAATCTCACGAAGCAACGCAAGGAATGCTGCTGCTTGACCCGCGAGGAATGCCAACAGTTCGTGGTGCTCACCGCGAACCAGTGCGGCGAGGGCGCACACCGGGCACCAGCTGCAGCCGGTGAACACCGGCTGCGTGTCCGTGGACGCCGAGTCACTCGCAACGTCTGCCGTCGCTGCTGCGGCCTTCTGCAGCACCGGTTCCAGGCGCGTCAGAACGGTTTCCGCCAGCGCGCGAAACTCCGCGACGAGGCGCTCGTGCTCTTCGCTCATACCGGCCACACCGCGGGATCCGGGCTGAACCGGATGATCAGGTAACTGCCGTCCAACTCCGCCCCGTTCACGACACAACGACGCAGCACCGACGCCAAACGAACTCTGCGTCGTACGCCGTCTGCTCCCACCAGCACATCGTCCTCCACCCGGCCCAACGACAACGACGACGGATCCGCGAGCGGAAGGTACATCCGCATCACGTACACCGAATCGACTCCGGTCCCGGACTCCAACGACACCACGATGTTGTCCGCGGTACCGACGGTGCCCGAATCCGTGCCCGTTCCACCCTCGAACGTGGCCGCGATCTCGCCCAGAGCGGCCAACCCTACCGGTTCGGCGCAAGCGCGTTCGACCGTTGTGACGGACATTCCATCGGTTGATCCACGCAGTTCGTCCACGACGAGTGCCTGAGCCGCCCGAATCGACGCGAGCCACTGCGCCGCCGGTGAATCGTCGACACCCTTCCCGGCGGACGAGTTGAACTGCGGGACAAGGTTGTTGACCACAATCCCGTCAACTCGCAACCCGGCCAGAGCCAGCCCGGACAACGTCCGACGAGTCGCCGCGACCGACACGCCGTCGGCCGACGTCACCACACGCACGCCGGTGTTCTCCCGATCCGAGAGGTGAACCGCGATCCGATCCACCGACGCGAGCACGCGTTCGACGACGGACACGAGCAGGAGCAGCCGCATGTCCGTACCTGTCACAGCGACCATCCGCCTGTGCCGCGGCCACAATCGCTCGAGATACTCCGACACCATCGACGGCGAGCCGAGTATCCGCAGCGCTTCGGCGGCGGCCGGACAGTCCACGATCACGAGGTCGTAGTCGCCGCTGTCCGAGAGGTCGACGATCTCGGCGAGCCCGAGCATGTCTTGGATGCCCAGGGATCCCGTCAACTCTTCCGGTTCCAAGCCCTCGAACGACGAACCGTGTTCGTGATCTCCCGCTCCGAAAGTTCCTGCAGCGTCGAGCAACCCCGACAATCCTCGGAACTTGTCCTCGAGGAGCGCTGACGTGTCGAGTTGCCGGACGTCGAGACGCTCGGTGAGAGATGTGGTCGTTCGCGGATTCGGCACGCCCAGGACGTCTGCAAGAGAACCTGCCTGATCGATCGACACGAGCAGCACTCTCGCCCCATCGGTCGCAGCCGACACAGCAGTCGCTGCGGCAAGCGTCGTCGTGCCTACTCCGCCTTTACCGACGAACAGTTGGACGCGCGATCGTTGCTCCGGCACTCAGCCCTCGACTCGCTTCTTCAGTTCCTTCAGAGCTGTGTCGGTGATGATCTTCTCGGCCTTGCGCTTGAACAGTCCGATCATCGGAATCGTCAGGTCGACCGTCAACTCGTAGGTGACCGACGTGGTGCCGTTCGGGCCGGGCTCGAGTGTGTACGAACCGAATTGGGACTTCTGAATCTCGCCCGAGATCAGCTCCCAACTCACCGCCATACCGTCCGGTGCCCACGAATACTGCAGTTCGTAGGTGTCCTTCACCATCCCCGCGTCGAGGACGAAACGTACTCGGTCCGCGCGGCCGCCCTGTCCCGGCGCCGTCACCTCGACGGACTTCGCCGCGGCCACCCACTCGGGGTACCGCTCGAAATCGGCGATGACGTCCATCACGGCGTCGGCAGGAGCGTCGATGCTGATCAACCCCTTGGTCTTCTCGGCCATACGACTGCGCTACCTTCCTTCGTCAAAAGTCCAGAACCTGCACAACGTGCAGTGCTTCGATTATCAGTCCGGTGCTACTCCGGCGGCACGTCCCGCTTCGAGTTCGCGCTTGAGCTGGAACGACATGACCTTGCCGTCGACCCGACGCTTGCGGTTCATCCCGGCGAGGTCGAGGGTCGCCAGATCGGACGGCGATACGCCGACCGGCTCACAGTGCAGGAAGTAGTGCGCGATCGTCCCGTCCATGACCGGTTCGAGCCACACCTCCATGGTGCCGACCAGCTGACCGGACACTCCCCAACGGAATCCTGCGGGACCGCGATCTTCCCGGACTTCGAGCTCGAGATCACTGAACCAGCGACGCCACTGCGCGCGCGAGGACAACAGTTCGGCGACCCGCTCGGGCGGGGCGGCGATGAAAGTCTGGTCTGCGACCTGAATGCTGCTCACCGAAGTAGCTTCACATATCGCGTCCGCGAAGCGTCGAGGGGTGTCGCAACACTACATACCGGACAGACTGTAAGCCTGGCCACAACTGCGTCGGACATGCGACTACAGTAGGAGACGAAAACCCTACTCGTCAGTATTTCGCAGTGTCGGAGGTATTTCGTGCCTGAGTTCAGCGCACCCCAGACGTTCACCATTCCCGAGGATGCCTCCGCGGTCGACTCGGTCTTCGCCTTCGCGAAGACGAAGCCGGCGGCGGTTGTCTACAAGCGCAAAGTCGGAAATGCATGGGTCGATGTCACTGCAGGCGATTTCGCCGCTCAGGTGACTGCCGTCGCCAAGGGCCTGATCGCGATCGGAGTCGAGCAGGGCGATCGCGTCGGCCTCATGTCGGCGACGCGTTTCGAATGGCCGCTCGTCGACTACGCCATCTGGGCAGCCGGCGGCGTGACGGTTCCGATCTACGAAACCTCCGCAGCCGAGCAGGTTCGTTGGATTCTCGAGGACTCCGAAGCAATCGACCTCATCGTCGAGAACGACACTCACGCCGCGACCGTGAAGGACGTCGCTGCAGCCGCACCCGCGCTGCGCACGGTCTACCAGATCGATGCCGCGGCGGGCGGTAAGGGTGTCGTCGAGGAATTGACCGCACTGGGCGCCGACATCTCCGACGACGACGTCCACGCCCGCGTCGCGGCACTGAAGGCATCCGATCCCGCGACCCTGATCTACACGTCGGGCACCACGGGCCGACCCAAGGGCTGCCAGCTGACGCACTCCAACCTGATTGCCGAGTCGAAGGGCATCCTCGACTCCAACCTCGGCACGCTGCTCAAGACTCCTGGCGTCCGCACGCTGATGTTCTTGCCGCTCGCGCACGTTCTCGCTCGCGCAGTCAGCATCGCGTCGTTCGACGCCGGTGCAGCGCTGGGGCACACGAGTGACATCCCGAACCTCGTTCCGACGTTCGGCGAGTTCAAGCCCGACTTCATCCTCTCGGTGCCGCGCGTGTTCGAGAAGGTCTACAACAGCGCACGCGCCAAGGCGCACGGCGACGGCAAGGGAAAGATCTTCGACGCGGCCGCAGACACCGCCGTCGCGTGGAGCGAGGCGCAGGACAAGGGCGGCGCCGGCATCGTTCTCAAGGCCAAGCACGCTCTCTTCGACAAGCTCGTGTACTCGAAGCTGCGCGCAGCGCTCGGCGGGCAGTGCCAGCTGGCCATTTCCGGTGGTGCACCTCTGGGCGCTCGACTCGGCCACTTCTTCCGCGGTATCGGCGTCACGATCTACGAGGGCTACGGACTGACCGAGACCACCGCGGCCTTCGCCGTCAACACCATCGGCGCACAGAAGGTCGGTTCTGTCGGAAAGCCGTTGGCCGGCAACTCCGTTCGTATCGCAGAAGACGGCGAAATCCTCCTCTCGGGACCGGTGGTCTTCACCGGCTACTGGCGCAACGAGAAGGCGACCGCCGAGTCGATCGAGAACGGCTGGTTCCACACCGGCGACCTCGGCACCGTCGACAAGGACGGCTACATCACCATCACCGGCCGCAAGAAGGAAATCATCGTCACGGCAGGCGGCAAGAACGTCTCCCCCGCTCAGCTCGAGGATTCCCTTCGTGCGCACCCGCTGATCAGCCAGGCCATCGTGGTCGGCGACCAGAAGCCTTTCATCGGCGCCCTCATCACCATCGACGCCGAAGCTCTCCCCGCCTGGAACGAGCGCAACAACAAGGCCGCAGGAACCACAGCGGCCGACCTGGTTTCGGACGGCGAACTGGTCGGCGAAATCCAGGACGCCATCGACGAGGCCAACAAGCTCGTCTCACACGCCGAGGCGATCAAGAAGTTCCGCATTCTTCCGGTCGACTTCTCCGAGGACACAGGCGAACTCACGCCCACGATGAAGCTCAAGCGCAACGTCGTGCACGAGAGCTTTGCCGCCGACATCGAAAAGATCTACGCCAAGTAGTCTTTCGCCGATCAGTCCTCTGCCGACACGAACGTGCCGACATGAACGGCCCGCACCGAATTCGGTGCGGGCCGTTCGCGTTCGAGTCCCGTTTGCTCAGCCGAGGAGATTACGCAGTTTCGAAGCGAGCGTGTCCCACTTCCAGTCTTCGGCAACCCATGCCCGGCCGGCTGCTCCCATCGCGGCCGCGCGATCACGATCGGACAGCACCTCGATCACGGATTCGGCGACGTCGCGAACAGAGGTGCCGTCGACCACGAGCCCGGTCTTGTTCTGCTGCACCGTTTCCGGAGCGCCACCACTGCGCCCGGCGATGACCGGCACACCGGTAGCCGAGGCCTCGAGGTAGACGATTCCCAGTCCTTCGACGTCCAATCCGGCGCCTCGGGTACGGCACGGCATGGCGAACACGTCGGCGATCGTGTGGTGCGCCGCCAACTCTGCGGCGGGCACCGTGCCCGTGAAGACGACGTGATCGTCCATCCCGGTCTTACGCGCCAATTGGCGGAGATGGTCCTCGTACGGCCCACCTCCGACAATCACCAGTACCGCCCCGTCAATGCTCTTGCGTACGGTCGGCAGCGCCTTGATGAGCATGTCCTGCCCCTTGCGTGGCACGAGCCGCGACAGGCACAGGATCGTGGGCCGCTCGCCCAGCCCGTATCGCTTACGCAGTTCCGCGCGGGCGACCGAGTCCGGGTGGAACACTGACGTGTCCACTCCGGAAGGAAGGTGCTCGAGCGCCGCTTGCGGGCCGAAGGCCGCCGAGAACCGCCCACGGGTGTATTTGCTGACGAACGTCACCGCATCGGTGTGGTCACCGATCACACGCAACGACTGCCGCGCACCGGGAATCATCGACCATCCGACCTCGTGGCCGTGAGTACTCGCGATCACTCGGCTCGCTCCGGCACGTCGAACAACCGGCGCCAACAACGCCAACGGCGCTGCCGCACCGAACCAGACCGACTCGCAGTCGTGCTTCTTGACCAACTTCGCGGCTCGACGAGCGACAAAAGGCGACGGCAGCATCAGCGTCGTCGGGTGCCGAACGACCTCGAAAGGCTGTGCCGCATCGAACTTCTTGTGCGAGTCGCCCCGCCACCGCGGTGCGTACACCACCAACTTGTCCGGCGGCAGATGCCCGGCGAACGTGTGGAGATAGGACTGGATACCTCCGGGGCGAGGAGGAAAATCGTTGGTCACCAAGAGGGTCCGGCGCATCCGTCCACCGTAGGGCACTCGGTGCTTCAAACGTGCGAAGGGCACCTCGCCGCTGCAATCGACCCAGCCGCGAACCGCTCAGCCCAGATGGCTGTTGGTCCAGTCGACCCATCCGGCTCGCAGTTCCTCGGTTCCGACGCCAACGACCGCTCGGATCCGCGAATCGAGGTCTTCGGCAGTCATCTTTCCGGAGGCGAGAGCGCGAAAGAGGTCGGTCAGCTTTGCTTCTCCGAATCGATCGGCGATATACGCGTTGATCGACCACGCCGATTCGTACGCCAGTGAACTCACGACCGGTACACCGCTGAACTGCGTGTCGTCCGGAAACTCGGTCGGAGTATCGCCGGAGCGTACCGCTGCCGCCAGAGTCGGCGCGATCTCACCCCAGGCCCGCGAGGATCCACGGTTTCCCGCGTATTCGGCAAACCCTTCCAATACCCACATCGGCGACCCGTCACGGGTTTTCGATCGGGCGGCTATGTGCATCAGTTCGTGGCGCAACACCGTTCGCCTGGTGATGTCGGTCAACCTCGAAGCCGCGGCAGGCGAGAAGACCACCCGCTGGCCGCTCACGTCGGAAGACCCGTCCGCCGTCGCATCCGCGACCGACACTGCGGCAATCGAAGCGCCGTCGTGATGGGAGCCGACCAGTGCGGTGAATTCCTCAGCGGACCCCGCCACCATGAGCACCGCGCGCTCGGACCACCACGGCCCCCACAACTGCGTCGTGTTCTCGATGGCTGAGTCCACATCGGCAGCCAAAGCGTCGACGAACGCCTGCTGACCCGGGTGGCCGATCACCAGCGCGTTACCCGCAGAATTCTCGGCGACGGCAAGCGGGCCGAAGTCCCAGGGGCCGTTCCAGGATTCGCCCGCCGTTCGGGCGCCGTCCAGTCCGACGATCGACCCGTCCGCAAGAACCGACCACTGATCGCCGCGTTTCGCGAGTGTCATGGACACTGCCTTGCGCGTGGGCAATGCGTCGACGCCGTCGAGGGCGTACCGCAACAGAACTTGCGCATTCCATACTTCGACGTCTCCGCCCGGCGCACCGGTTCGCGGCGCCGGAGTCAGGCCGCCGCTGGGAATCTCGTATCCCCAGTCGGAGAATTCGAGCGCTCCCGCTGCAGTGGCTCGTCGAACTTCCGCCTCGAGCACACCGGGTGCGGCGGAACTGTCGACGAACTTCGCCAGCCCCGACGGATCGTCGGACATCTGAGCCGCGGCCCATGCATCGAGAAAGCTCTGGACTTGAGCGCTGCGTTCCGCGTCCTGTTCGGCGGCGGCGTTTTCGTCGGAATCGGACCTGTTCGTCAGGAAGATCGTCAGGCCCAGAACGAGCACCACGGCTACACCGAGCGCCACGAGGGCCGGATACTCCCAACGGCGTGGTCGATCTGCGCCGACGTCGGGCGTCGTCATCGGTTCAGTCGGCACGGTGCCGAGTGTAGGAGAACTCGACTCGACGCTTCACGGCGGCTGGCCACACGCCACTCAGGCGCAGCAAGCCGTCAGTAACGACGCGCAGTGGAGAACTCCATGCCTGCCATCGACTGGACCTTCACCGGTACGCCGAACGTCGACGCATGCAGAATGTTTCCGTCGCCGGCGTAGATGCCGACATGCGAGTTGTCGCTGTAGAACGTCACGACGTCGCCGGGCTGTAGTTGGTCCCTCGACACCGGTACACCGCCCTGCGCCTGCGCTTGGCTCGATCGCGGCAGAGTCTTTCCGATCTGCTTGTAGGCCCACACCACCAGACCTGAGCAGTCGAACTCGTTCGGGCCGGTCGCGCCCCAGACGTACGGGTCACCGATCCGCGTGAGGCCTGCCTGCAGAGCAGCAGCACCCGAGCCAGGGGTCAAGTTAGCCAGAATTTTGCTGAGATCGACGTCCGGCGGGAAAGGCGTACCGCTCAGTTGGTTACGTTCGTCGTCGGTGAGATTCTGGAAGGCTTTGGTCACGTCGGCGATCTGCGTCTGCAGTTCACTCTGCTTGCGCTGCAAATCGTCACTGAGCGCGCGGGCTTGATCGGCGGCGGTTCGCGCTTCTTCGGCCGATCGCTTCGACGCTTCCGAGGCGGCACGCGCATCGGCAGTGGCTTGGTTGAACTGAGAGACCTGTACTGCCGCGTCGTTGGAAATCACGTCGAGCGCAGACATCTGGTCGAGCAACTGCTGCGGCGAGTCGCTCACCATCAACGCAAAGAGGCGATTGGTTCGCGCACCCTGGTAATTCGCTGTGGCAATACGGTTTACCGCCGGAGCGAACTCGGCGACGCGCGCCGAAGCCGCGTCGAGAAGACCCTGATCGGCTGCCGATCGCACGTCCGCATCATTCGCGACTGCCAGCTTCGCGTCGAGGTCGATCTGCGCGTTGTGCAGCGCTTCGTTGGTCTGCTCGGAAACCCGGGAGAGTTCACCGAGCTTGTCGAGCGCCTCGGTGGGGTTGGTGATGACGGGGTCGGCACCGGCCTGCATCGAAGGCCCTGCAACGAGTCCGAACGCCAGCACTCCCACTGTCAATGCGGCCCGTACTCGACTGTTGTTTTTCGATGAAACCACGGAATGCAACTCTCCGTCTCGGTGAAGCGACGCCGACCGGGACCGGTCGACGATCTGTTAGCTGGCTGTCAACTATCCACAGTACCTGTCTCGGCCGCGCAATGTCTCGATAAGGTTACGGAACGGCATACGTTTGTGTCTACTCGCCGGTAGGCGTGTCGGGGTGAAGTACCGGGCGAATTGTCGCGAAACGAAAATGTGGGCCCCGAATCGAAGATTCGAGGCCCACATTCGAAGATCCGGAGCTCCCCCGAGCTCCGCCGCATCACAGCGGCGGATCGTTCCGACTGCCTACCGGAGACAGCCGTCGAGCGTGTTCAGAAATCAGTAACGGCGAGCGCCGTCGTACGGCATCGAGGACACCGGAGCGAGCTTCACGGGCTGACCAGCGGTCGACGCGTGGATGACATTGCCGTTACCGGCGTAGATGCCCGAATGCGATCCGCCGTAGAAGGAGATCACGTCGCCGACCTGAAGATCGGACTGTGCGACGGCAACGCCGGCTGCAGCCTGGTCGTAGCTCGTGCGAGGCAGGTTGAGACCGGCCTGCTTGTATGCCCACTGAACGAGACCGGAGCAGTCGAATGCGTCCGGGCCGGCTGCGCCGTACACGTACGGGGAGCCCAGCTTGCTCTCTGCGGCGCGAACTGCCTGCTCACCAACACTGGAGATGGGAGCGGCCGGTGCAGCCGGTGCGATGTCGGTGATGCCCGGAATGACCGGCAACTGAGGAATAGAAACGCCCGGAACCTCGAACGTGCCGACGCCGGGGATGGTGATGGGGTCTGCCGAGGCAGGTGCAGCGGTTGCAGCGAATGCTCCGACTGCGAGCGCGCCGGCTACTGCCAACTGCGCTGAACGCTTGAAACTCTGTGACGCCACTTAAGGGGTGCTCCATTTCTTCCATTCATCCGCCGACCGAGTTAGCTGACGGGTTCGGGCTGGGAAGATCAGCCCTACCCGCGTGGTCTGCAGCGATCCTGCGTGCTGCACCCCAGGCGGGATTCACCCCAGTGGAAACTTGGGTTCCCGGTTCGGGTTCCTCGCGGAGATCCCGATTAGGCGGTTCCTGACGATGCCGGTCCTGTTTGGTCCGGCAAGACTTCGTTAGGTCTCAGGAAGGTTACGAAATGATCGCGACGATGTCGACCGCTTCGTGACAATCGCGCCCGATTCGCCGGAAATCGTGGTGCCGCGCCCGCGATACGCCCGGCGGGTCACGGGGAGATAACAACAGGTCGGTTCGGCGACCCACTCCAGGCCGTCAAACCCGCACCCGCTACCCACTGCCAAGGCTCACCAAACCCGACAATCCGATCTTCCATGCAGTTCAACGATGATTACTTGAAACTAGAACTTGTTCCGGTCACGGACGCGGTTTCAGCCGTCGACAGACGCACCGAAGACCCCCTCGACTCGCCCTACTCACAAGTAGGCGCGCGTCCACATTCGCGAGTTCCCACCGCCAGTGTGATCCTCGTCTCTCCTACTTTTGTCGGGCGTTCATCGACCGATTTCGCAACGGAAGTCCGTGCGGGTCGGATTCCGTGTCTGCACTCTCGAATTCGTGTCGGGGGGTACTTCTACTGTCTGCGGTGTGAGTCCCGCCTCGGCCCGAGAATTTCCGTCTCCGCCCCCGTTCTCCGACGGGGAGAAGTTCGACGTCGGGCGGCAACTGAGCTTCGACGAACTGGACACACCGCTGAGCGAGACAACATTTGTCGTGGTCGACCTCGAGACCACAGGGGGCAGCGCCGACCAGGACTCCATCACCGAGATCGGCGCCGTCAAGATCCGCGGCGGCGAGGTACTGGGCGAAATGGCAACACTCGTCGACCCCGGCCGGTCGATTCCGCCGTACATAGTCGAACTGACCGGAATCACCACAGCCATGCTGATCGGCGCACCTCCCATCGAACGTGTCCTGCCTGCATTTCTCGAGTTCGCCGAGGGCGCGGTGCTGGTGGCACACAACGCGCCGTTCGACATCGGTTTCCTCAAAGCAGCGGCGTCACGCAGCGCGCGCCCGTGGCCTGCGTTCCGTGTCCTGTGCACCGTCAAACTCGCCCGGCGCGTACTCACACGCGACGAAGCACCTTCGGTGAAGCTCTCCGCACTCGCCCATCTCTTCCAAGTGACCACCCAGCCGACGCACCGGGCTCTCGACGACGCGCGTGCGACCGTCGACGTCCTCCACGGACTGATCGACAGGGTCGGAAACCAGGGTGTCCACAGTTACAGCGAACTAGTCGACTACCTGCCCAACATTTCCTCGCATCAACGGGCCAAACGGTCCTTCGCCGCAAACCTGCCGCGAAGCCCCGGTGTCTACCTTTTCCGCGGTCCTTCCGACGAAGCCCTCTACATAGGAACTGCTACCGACCTTCGACGCCGCGTCCGCAACTACTTCACCGGTTCGGAGACCCGCGGCCGGATGAAGGAAATGGTCGCGCTGGCCACCCGCGTGGACCATGTCGAGTGCGCGCACTCTCTCGAGGCCGGGGTGCGTGAACTACGACTGCTGAGCGCGCATGCGCCGCCGTACAACCGTCGCTCCAAGTTTCCCAAGCGAGGTTGGTGGATCACCCTCACCGACGAGGCGTTTCCGAGACTGTCCGTGGTTCGCACGCCCACGGCCGATTCGATCGGCCCGTTCACCTCTCGCGGCGACGCAGTCGACGTCGCCGACACCGTCGCAGAGTTCAGTCGTCTGCGCACGTGTACCAAGCGTCTCGGACGCGGCGCCGTTCACGGCCCTGACTGCCCCGCTCGCGAACTGGGGGCGTGTCCAGCCTCCTGGACCCCGGAAATCAACGCAGAGGACTACGCGGCCGCCCCTGAGGCCGTGCGTGGATTCTTCCGAGGAACCAACGACGCTCCCCTCCAACAGATGCAGGCCCGGATCGACGAGCTGTCCGCACACGCGTTGTTCGAGAATGCTGCTCGTCTGCGTGACCGAACGGTCGCAGTCGCCACCGCAGTGCGGCGCACTCAGCGACTCGCTGCAATCGCGGCGATCGAACAACTCGTTCTCGCCCGCCCCACCGGAGACGGCGGCTGGGAGCTGTCGGTGATCCGGTCCGGGCGTCTCGCGTCCGCCGGGCTCGCCAGACGTGGGACTCACCCGATGCCCGTCGTCGACGCCATCACCGCGGCGGCCGAAACCGTCCTACCGGACGACGCCCCGTTCCGCGGCGCGTCACCCGAAGAACTGGGACTGATCGCAAGGTGGCTCTCGTCGGACGGTGTCCGAATCGTGTCGGCGACATCCGGATACGTCGAACCTGTGAGCGGCGCCGGCAAGTGGGAAGCCTGGTGCCGACTCGCCCGAGCCGGAACCGAATCCGAACATCGATGACGTAACGGCGGGGCGGCACCCCTAAGCTCGATCGAAACCACCGGGTCATCACAACCCGCAGGGAAATCGAGGAGAGAAATGATCAACGCCATCGTCATGATTCACGCCGAGTCCGCTCGGATCCCGGAAACCGCGCAGGCCGTCGCCGACCTGTCCGGAGTGACCGAGGTCTACTCGTGCGCAGGTGACGTCGATTTGATCGCCATCGTAAAAGTGCGTGACCACGCCCAGATCGCCGACGTGGTCACCGGAGGAATCAACAAGGTGCCCGGCGTTCTCCGAACCGCCACACACATTGCGTTCCAGTCATTCTCCAGCGCAGACGTCGAGGCCGGTTTCTCGCTGGGTGAATAGCCCCTCGATCAGGCTTGGTCGGCCAGCTCGGCGGTGAGCGCCGCCCACTTGTGAAGCAGTTCAGCGCCCGCGCCGCTGTCGATCGCGGCAGCGGCTGCAGTCATCCCGGCAGAGATCGCACTCTCGAGATCGTCGCCGACACCGTTGAATGCCGCGATGGCTGCTCCCGCGTTCAGCAGGACCGCGTCCCGGACCGGCCCCTTCTGCCCGGAAAGCAGCGTTCTGGCGACGGTGGCGTTGATTTCGGCGTCGCCTCCACGCAACTCTTCGAGAGGAACGCGGTCGATTCCGAGGTCACGCGGATCCAGCGTGACAGTTCGCACACTTCCACCGCCGACGATGTGAACCGTCGACGTCGTCGATGTGGTCAGTTCGTCCAGTCCGTCGTCTCCCCGTACCACCAACGCCGAATTGCCGCGCTGCGCAAGGACTCCCGCGACGACCGAGATCAGTTTCGGAAATGCGCACCCGATCAGCCCGGCACGCGGACGAGCCGGATTGGTCAGTGGACCGAGCACGTTGAATGCCGTCGGAATGCCGATTTCCTTGCGAGGCACCGCCGCAAAGCGCAGTGCGGGATGGAAGACCGGCGCGAAACAAAAGCCGATGCCGACCTCTTCGACGCACCTCGCAACCTGCTCCGGCCCGAGGTTGATGCGAACGCCGAGCGCCTCGAGCACGTCGGCGCCACCGCTCTTGGACGAAGCAGCGCGGTTGCCGTGCTTGACAACTCGCACACCGGACGCGGCAACCACGATCGAGGCCATCGTCGAGATGTTCACCGTGTTGGAGCGGTCACCACCCGTGCCGACGATGTCGACGACGTCGGAATCGACCGGCACGCGCCTGGAGTGTTCGAGCATCGCGGCGGCGAGCCCTTCCAACTCCGCGGGGGTTTCTCCCTTCATCTTCAGACCGACCCCGAAAGCAGCGATCTGAGCGGAGGTGGCGTTGTCCGACATGATCTCGCCCATAGCCCAGCGACTGTCGGCTTCCGACAAGTCACTGCCGTCCGTGAGCAAACCGAGAATCATCGGCCAGGACCGCACCACTGCACTCGAATCGACGTTCACGGCGTTGGATGCGTCGGTGCCGGCCATAGTGCCTTGGTCCCCTGTCGTTCAAGTGGGCTGGATTTCGAGCTGTCGTTTCGAGCTGTCGTTTCGCGCTGCCATTTTGTGCTGCCGATGACCCTCGCAGCCTAGTCAGTGAGGTAACGAGGAAACCGAATAGGGCCGCTCAGGACTTTCTGCGACCGCGTTTGGGCGGCGCCTCCGCAAGTATCGGGGGCTGGAGCGCGTCCCACCCGGCGACCGAACCACCGAGTCGCTGCGCCAGACCAGCCATTCGTGACCGCTCCTGGGAGCAATGCAGGGCGTCAAGCACCTGGACACGCTCGAAGACGACGCGAACCGAATTCTCGACCACCGGAGTCACGTCCTCGGGCCGACCCACGCCTCGCACATATCCGTCCTGGGCGACGATGCTCTCGGCATCGGCTACCGAGCCCTCCGGGAGGTCGAGATGATGCCGCAGAACCACTTCGGACTCCGCCCTGAACTCCGGCTCGGTGGAGGCGGCACGTTCGAGAGCCGTCGAGCTCGCCTCGGCGTCGTCGAAGCCTTCGGCAACGACGACCAGATCCGACCGCCCTGCATCGAGCGGTGTCGGAATCTTCGTGCCGAAAATTCTCAGGAACCACGGTCTACTCTTGTGTGTAGCTGCCATCGCGCCAGCATATTCCGACCACGCCACCAGCGCGTTCGCCGCCCGATCCCGCGAACTCGAGCCGAGCGACGCGCCGATGGTGGACCCGAGTGGTCGTCTCTTACGACGAAGCGTCATACTTCTGTCTGTGACGAGCGCAGTAGGGACTTCAGGATCGGCAATCACCCAACGCGTGCACTCGCTGAACCGGCCGAATATGGTCAGCGTTGGCACCATCGTGTGGTTGTCAAGTGAGCTCATGTTCTTCGCAGGGCTCTTTGCCATGTACTTCGTGGCACGAGCTCAGGCGAACGGAAATTGGCCGCCGGAGCCAACCGAATTGAACCTTTATCTGGCCGTGCCGGTGACCTTGGTGCTTATCGCATCTTCGTTCACCTGCCAGATGGGTGTCTTCGCGGCCGAGCGTGGCGACGTCTTCGGACTTCGTCGCTGGTACACCATCACCTTGGTCATGGGGGCGTTCTTCGTCGCCGGCCAGGGTTACGAGTACTACCACCTCGTGCACGAGGGCACCACGATTTCGAGCAGCGTGTACGGCTCGGTGTTCTACATGACCACCGGCTTCCACGGTCTGCACGTCATCGGCGGTCTCATCGCCTTCGTCTTCTTGATCGCACGTACCCGGGTCAGCAAGTTCACGCCCGCCCAGGCCACCGCCGCGATCGTTGTTTCGTACTACTGGCACTTTGTCGACATCGTGTGGATCGCGCTGTTTGCCACGATTTATTTCATCCGTTAATCAGCTGTACGCCCCAGGCAGCCCCTGACGTCCAGTTCCGTCCCGACATACCAAAGGGATACAGATGAGTTCATCCCCCCCTCCCGCATCCGATAACTCAGCGAATGCCGCGAAGTCGCGTCGCCAGCGGAAAATCCGCCGGCGCGTCACTGGCGCGCTCGTATTGATGATGGGATTGATCAGCGCAGGTTTCCTCGCTTCGGCGTTGACACCAGCTCCGCAGGTTGCGACCGCCAGTGACGATTCAGCAGCCCTGATTCGTGAAGGCAAGCAGCTGTACGACACGTCATGCATCACGTGCCACGGCGCGAACTTGCAGGGCGTGCAGGACCGCGGTCCCAGCCTCATCGGCGTCGGCGAAGCAGCCGTGTACTTCCAGGTCTCCTCTGGTCGTATGCCGGCAGCTCGCAACGAGGCCCAGGCTGCACGCAAGGACCCCAAGTTCGATGCTGCGCAGACCGACGCCCTCGGCGCTTTCATCCAGGCCAACGGCGGCGGCCCGACGCTCATCCGCGACGAGAACGGCGAAATCGCCCAGTCCTCGCTGCGCGGTGGCGACGTCGGACGCGGCAGTGAGCTCTTCCGGCTCAACTGCGCGTCGTGCCATAACTTCACCGGCCGCGGTGGCGCACTGTCCTCGGGCAAGTACGCCCCGGTCCTGGATCCGGCCAGCGAGCAGCAGATCTACGCTGCCATGGTTACCGGTCCCCAGAACATGCCGAAGTTCTCGGATCGTCAGCTGACGATCGAGGAGAAGAAGGACATCATCGCCTACGTCAAGTCGTCGGGCGAGTCGAAGGACCCCGGTGGGTACGGGCTCGGTGGCCTCGGTCCGGCCTCTGAGGGTCTCGCCATGTGGGCCGTCGGAATCATCGCTGTCGTCGGTGCAGCATTGTGGATCGGAGCAAGGTCATGAGCGACGCTGGCCAGCATGGCGGCGATACGCCTAAGAAGTACACAGATGAAGAGCTCGACGCGATGTCACGCGACGACCTGGTCAAGCTGGGTACCAATCTCGATGGCGTCGATGTCGTCTACCGCCGTGATCGTTGGTCGGTAAAGGGCACCAGGGCGGAAAAGCGCGCCGAGCGCAACGTCGCCTTCTGGTTCGGCCTCGCCGGCGTTTCGGCGATCGCGTTCATCGCGATCTACCTGTTCTGGCCCTGGGAGTACGCAGGCGCCGGTGACGAGAACTACGGCAAGTACAGCCTGTACACCCCGCTGATCGGCTTGACCATGGGTCTGGCGATCCTCGGCGTCGGCATCGGTGCCGTTCAGTTCACGAAGAAGTTCATCCCCGAAGAGGTCTCGATCCAGGACCGCCACGACGGTGGTTCCACCGAGGTCGATCGTCGCACGATCGTCGCCGAGCTCGGCGACACCCTCGAGACGTCCACCCTCCCCCGCCGCAAGGCCATCAAGCGCAGCTTGATGTTCGGCGGCGGCGCACTCGGCGTCATGATGGTCATGCCCCTCGGCGGACTCATCAAGAACCCGTGGGCCAAGGGCGACGACTCACCTCTGTGGGTGTCCGGCTGGACCCCGAACTACCCGGGCGAGACCATCTACCTGCGTCGTGACACCGGCCGTCCCGAGGACATCGTCCTCGTTCGCCCGGAAGATCTCGATGCCGGTTCGATGGAAACGGTCTTCCCGTTCCGCGAGTCCGACCGTGGCGACGAGCACGCTCTGCTCGCAGCACTACGCGGCATTCGTAACTCGGTGATGCTCATCCGCCTCCGCACGGAAGACACCGCGCGTGTCACCAAGCGTAAGGGCCAGGAAAGCTTCAACTACGGCGATTACTTCGCCTACTCGAAGATCTGCACCCACCTGGGTTGCCCCACCTCGCTCTACGAACAGCAGAGCAACCGTATTCTGTGCCCCTGCCACCAGTCGCAGTTCGACGCACTGACCTACGGCAAGCCGATCTTCGGTCCCGCTGCTCGCGCACTTCCGCAGTTGCCTATTACAGTGAACGAAGAGGGCTTCCTGGTCGCCGACGGTGACTTCATCGAAGCACTCGGCCCGGCATTTTGGGAGCGTCGACCGTGACCACAACAACAACCAAACCGTCCAAGATCAGCGCGGCAGCGGCTGGACAAGCGGAGGCTATGGACTCCCGCTACCACCTCGCCGCAGGCATGCGCCGGCAGATCAACAAGGTCTTCCCGACGCACTGGTCCTTCATGCTCGGCGAGATCGCGCTCTACAGCTTCGTGATCCTGCTGATCTCCGGTGTGTTCCTGACGCTGTTCTTCGATCCGTCGATGGCACACGTCGTCTACCAGGGCGCATACCAGCCGCTTCGCGGTGTCACGATGTCTCGCGCCTACGAGACGACCCTGAACATCTCCTTCGAGGTGCGCGGCGGTCTCTTCGTTCGCCAGATTCACCACTGGGCTGCACTGATGTTCGCGGCGTCGATCATCGTTCACCTCGCTCGCATCTTCTTCACCGGCGCCTTCCGTCGCCCACGTGAAGCGAACTGGGTCATCGGCTGCCTGCTGCTCATCCTGGCGATGTTCGAAGGCTTCTTCGGTTACACCATCCCCGACGACCTGCTCTCGGGCACCGGCCTCCGCGCCGCCTTCGGTGGTATCACGATGAGTATCCCGATCGTCGGTACCTGGATGCACTGGCTGATCTTCGACGGCGACTTCCCCGGCGACCTCATCATCCCGCGTCTCTACGTCGCTCACGTGCTGCTGTTCCCGGGCATCATCCTGGCTCTGATCGCCGGCCACCTCGCGTTGGTCTGGTACCAGAAGCACACGCAGTTCCCCGGCCCCGGCCGTACGGAACAGAACGTCGTCGGCGTCCGCATCCTCCCGGTCTTCGCGATGAAGGGTGGCGCGTTCTTCGCCATGACCTTCGGCGTGCTCGCACTGCTCGGTGGTCTGTTCCAGATCAACCCCGTGTGGAACATCGGTCCGTACAACCCGTCACAGGTCTCGGCAGGTTCCCAGCCCGATATCTACATGATGTGGACGGACGGCCTTGCTCGACTGTGGCCGGCGTGGGAGATCTACCTGTTCAACCGGTACACGATCCCTGCAGTGTTCGCCGTCGCCCTGATCATGGGCCTCGTCTTCGCACTGTTGATCGCGTACCCGTGGATCGAGAAGCGTCTCACCGGAGACGACGCTCACCACAACATCCTGCAGCGCCCGCGCGACGTGCCGGTCCGTACCGCTATCGGTGCGATGTCCATCGCGTTCTACCTGGTGCTCACGATCTCCTGCATCAACGACATCATCGCGTACCACCTGCACATCTCGCTGAACGCAATGACGTGGATCGGCCGTATCGGCATGGTCATCCTTCCGCCCATCGCGTACTTCGTGACGTACCGGTTCTGCATCGGCCTGCAGCGCAGTGACCGTGCAGTCCTCGAACACGGCATCGAGACCGGCATCATCAAGCGGATGCCGAACGGCCAGTACATCGAGATCCACCAGCCGCTCGGCCCCGTCGACGAGCACGGACACCCGATCCCGCTCGAGTACCAGGGTGCTGCTGTCCCGAAGAAGATGAACAAGCTCGGCCTCGCCGGCAAGCCCGGTAGCGGTAGCCTGATCACCGCTGACCCAGTCGAGGAGAGCGAGGCTCTCGAAGCCGCTCATCACGAAGCTGAGCACGAGCAGCTTCAGATCCTTCTGGACTACCAGAACCGAACCAACGGCAAGTCCGATGGTTCCAGTGGAGAACTCCACTAAGAACGTTAGTTGACCAGTGAGGCCCCGAACCGGATTCCGGTTCGGGGCCTCACTCGTTCTCTGAGCGATTCAGTATGGACAACCTCCAAGTGGGCACCACTCCCCCGGTTCGTCGTCTGAGCGCCGACAACAGCAGGCACTACGCTTTGCTAGACCTCGAGCACAGTCGAATAGTGCTCCACCGTCGGGAACGGCTCGTAGAAGTGATGGAGAAGTTCTCGCCACTTCTCGTATCCTGGCGACTTACGGAACCCGATGGTGTGTGACTCCACGTCTTCCCACTCGACCAGCAGGAGATATCGCTCCGGTGATTCCTGGCAGTGCGAGAGCCGCAGCCTGATGAATCCGGGAACCTCGGAGATGATGGTTCGGGCCACGTCGAATGCGGCCTCGAAACGCGCTGACTGCGACGGATCGACCTGCAGGACGGCATGTTCGAGAATCATCTACCGAGTGTTGCACGTTCTCGGGAGTCCCCTCGAGGCGTTGTCGCCTGGTGAGATACTCGGACCATGACATCCCATGCACGCGGCACCTTCGAGATCGATCTTCGCCCCGCCGATCCTGAGCTCTCCGGACGCGTCGGACGCTTCGAGTTCGACAAGACGTTCATCGGCGGCGTCGAGGGCACGTCGTCCGGCCTGATGCTGTCCGCGGGCGATCCGACAGCCGGTGCAGCGGGCTATGTCGCTTTGGAGTTTGTCACGGGGCAGGTCGACGAAGCTGTGGGATCGTTCGCCCTGCAGCAGTTCGGTCAGATGATCGACGGAACGCAGAAGCTTCTGTACGAGATCGTGCCGGGGTCCGGAACCGGCGAGTTGAAGGGCATCGCAGGCACTCTCGAGCTGGAGGTCGTCGACGGTCTGCACCGCTACGACCTCGAATACTCGCTCCACGATTGACAGAGAGCGGTTGTTGACAGGCACCCTCCTACCACCGAAACTCACATAAACGACAACAGAGGCGCCGTACCCGGGTGGGTGCGGCGCCTCTGTTCGAGTGCGGGTGAAACTAGTGCTTCTCGGGTCCGGTGTAGTACTCGAACACCAGGCCTGCGGCTGCGGCGAGCACACAGACAACTGCGACTGCGATGAGCCACGGCTGGAAGTACGCCAGCGACACTGCCGCGAGTGCAGCAGCAGCGGCAAGCAGGATCGGCCAGAAGCTACCCGGGCTGAAGAAGCCCAGTTCTCCTGCACCATCCGAGATTTCAGCGTCGTCGTAGTCCTCGGGACGGGTGTCCAGACGACGGGCGACGAAGCGGAAGTAGGTACCCACGATGAGCGTCAGACCTGCAGACAGGACGATGGCCGTCAGTCCGGCCCACTCGATACCTGTGCGTGACAGAGCGGTGAACACTCCGTAGATGATCGCGACGAGAATGAAGAACATCGTCAGGATCTCGAAGAGCTTGGCTTCGATCTTCATATCAGCACTTGTCCTTGTTCAGTGAAGAGGCTGGCCGGCTCAGTTGCCTGCAGTGGCGACGGTTGCCTGACGGTACTCGCGGTCGGTGTTGAACGGCGTGGTCGACGTAGCCACCGGCGACTGACCGATTGCCTGCAGAGCCTCAGCGGTCGTCAGACCACCCTTGCCCTCCGCGTCACCCTTGCGCAGTTCGATGTACTTGGCGAAGTCCTCGGGCGAAACCGCACGAACCTCGAAGTTCATCATCGCGTGGAACGTGCCACACATTTCTGCACAACGCCCGACGAACGCGCCTTCCTTCTCGATCTCACTGATCTGGAAGATGTTGTCCGAGTGGTTCTCCTTGGGGTTCGGGAGAACGTCGCGCTTGAACAGGAACTCAGGCACCCAGAAAGCGTGGATGACGTCCGAGGAAGCAAGTTCGAACTGGATCCGCTTGCCGGTGGGCAGAACGAGGATCGGGATCTCCTGGCTGGAACCGACGGTCTCGATCTTGTCGTAGTGCAGGTAGCTCAGGTCCTCGGTGCTGTTGCCGTGGATCGGGCCGGGGACTTCTTCCCCGTGTTCGTTCACGGTGGAACCCTCGGTCTTTGCAGCCTCTTCGGCCTCGACGTCGATTCCGTTGTACTTGGCGGAGCCGTCACCGAACTCGATGGAGCGGTAGCCGAACTTCCAGTTCCACTGGAAGGCCGTGACGTCTACGACGACGTCAGGATTGTCCGTCTTGTTCAGAACATGGTTCTGAACAATGACGGTGAAGTAGAAGAGAACCGCGATGATGACGAAGGGAACTGCCGTGTAACCGAGTTCGAGCGGCACGTTGTATGCCGTCTGACGCGGGAATTCCGGCGAGTCCTTCTTCTTACGGTGGAAGATGACGGCCCAGAAGACCAACCCCCACACCAGCACACCCATGACGAGGGCGGCTACAACCGACCACGTCCACAGCTCACGCATGCGCGTCGCCTCCGGGGTGATGCCCGAAGGCCACCCGAAACGAAGCACTTCGTTGTCGATGGAGCAACCCGACAGCAGCAAGGCAGCAATGCCCAGAGATACTGCCAGCCCCGCTCGCCGAAGGATCCGACCTTGCGCCACGTTCACGCCTTCCTGATCGCCACAAAATTCAACTAGGGCATGCCCGGAGGGAAGGCCCAATTACTACGCAGCGTAGACCAAAGCCGGGCGCTATCCATCCTCGGGTCCTCGCCCGTGTCGCGGCGGACGTCACACAGCTCTCTCAGGTGCTGCTCAGGAACGGCTCAGGTCGTTTCGGCGACGCACATCACGTCGATTCGTTCCGCCGCGATCGGCAGGGACGTCGATCTGCGGCATACTTTCGTCAAGAGTTCGTTGACCTTTCCCCGACACTCGTGTCCGGGAGCCTTCTGTACAAAAATTCTGAATCGAGGAACCGGACGCTGTGTGTGGACTGCTCGGGCTACTGACATCTGGCGGAACCAGCGAGGACGCCGTCTCGCGGGTCGACCAGGCGATGCATTGCCTTCGTCACCGCGGGCCGGACGAACACGGGACGTGGAACGACGATCACCTCGTCTTCGGGTTCAACCGCCTGGCGATCATCGACATCGCTCATTCCCACCAGCCGCTGCGTTGGGGCCCACCGGAGAACCCGGAGCGTTATGCGCTCACGTTCAACGGCGAGATCTACAACTACTTGGAGATCCGCGCCGAACTGGTCAAGGACCACGACGCCAAGTTCTTCACCGAGGGCGACTCCGAGGCCATCGTCGCTGCATTCCACTACTGGGGTGAGGACGCGGTCCGGCGCCTGCGCGGAATGTTCGCGTTCGCGATCTGGGACACCGACACACGCGAGCTGTTCATCGCGCGCGATCCATTCGGGATCAAGCCGCTGTTCATCGCGACCGGCGCCGGCGGCACCGCGTTCGGCAGCGAGAAGAAGAGCCTGCTCGAACTCACCGATCTGATCGGCATCGGTACCGAGCTGGATCCGCGTGCCATCGAGCACTACACCGTTCTGCAGTACGTACCGGAGCCGGAAACACTGCACAAGCAGATCCGACGCCTGGAGTCGGGCAGCTTCGCCCGGGTGCGTCCGGGCGAGGAGCCCACGTTCACGCGGTATTTCACGCCGAAGTTCCCGGCCAAGCCTTTTGCACCTGGCACCGAGAAGGCGCGCTACCAGGAAATCGCCGAGGCACTCGAGGATTCGGTCGCCAAGCACATGCGCGCCGACGTCACCGTCGGTTCGTTCTTGTCCGGTGGTATCGACTCCACGGCGATCGCGGCGCTGGCGATGCGCCACAACCCCAACCTGATCACCTTCACGACCGGTTTCGAACGTGAGGGCTATTCCGAGGTCGACGTCGCTGCAGAATCTGCCGCAGCGATCGGCGCGAAGCACGTCGTCAAGGTGGTCTCCCCCGCCGAGTTCGCCGCTGCCATTCCCGAGATCGTCTGGTACCTCGACGACCCGGTAGCCGATCCGGCATTGATTCCGCTGTGGTTCATCGCGAAGGAAGCGCGCAAGCACGTCAAGGTCGTGCTGTCCGGCGAGGGTGCCGACGAGCTGTTCGGCGGCTACACGATCTACCGTGAGCCGTTGTCGCTCAAGCCTTTCGAGTACCTCCCCAAGGGACTGCGTCGGGCTGCCGGCAAGTTGTCCGAACGCATCCCGGACGGCACTCGTGGCAAGAGTCTGCTCAACCGCGGTTCCTTGACGCTCGAGGAGCGCTACTACGGAAATGCTCGTAGCTTCAACGACGCTCAGCTCCGCGCCGTCCTGCGCGATTTCCGCCCCGAGTGGACTCACCAGGACGTCACCGCGCCGATCTACGCGCAGTCACGGGACTGGGATCCGGTTGCGCGGATGCAGCATCTCGACCTGTTCACCTGGCTGCGCGGCGACATCCTCGTCAAGGCAGACAAGATGACGATGGCCAACTCGCTGGAACTGCGTGTGCCGTTCCTCGATCCCGAGGTCTTCGACGTCGCGTCACGCGTACCGCTCGATCAGAAGATCACGAAGGACACGACCAAGTACGCACTGCGCCAGGCCCTGGAAGGCATTGTGCCGCACCATGTTCTGCACCGTGCGAAGCTCGGATTCCCGGTTCCCCTACGCCACTGGCTGCGCGGCACCGAACTCTTCGACTGGGCACATCTGCAGATCGAGGAGTCGGGTACCGACCACATCTTCGACAAGCAGGCCGTCGTGAAGATGCTCAACGATCACCGCGAGGGCGTGTCCGACCACAGCCGACGCCTGTGGACCGTCCTGACCTTCATGGTCTGGCACGGAATCTTCGTGGAGAAGCGCATCGTGCCGCAGATCCAGGAACCGGTGTACCCGGTCAATATCTAGGCCTTCGGCCCCGTGAGCGGTTAGGGAGTCTCCGGACTCCTCAACCACTCACGGCGCGGAGCCCTACTTCGGCAGGATCGTCGCGATCTCGTCCGCTGCCGCGCTGCCGTATGCGTCGGTAAGGCGCTTGAGTGCCTCGTCGCGATTGAACACCCACTCCTGCGTTCCCACGGTCTCGAGAATCAACACAGCGACCAAAGATCCCAACTGTGCAGCACGCTCGAAGCTCAGACCGGCGCCGTGTGCGAGCAGGAACCCGGCGCGGAAGCCGTCACCAACGCCCGTCGGATCCACCTTGCCGGTCTCGGGCACTACGTCGACGCGCACCCAATTACCTTCGGCGTCAACAATTTCCACACCCTTGGAGCCGAGGGTGGTGACACGGATGCCGACCTGCGCGCGGATCTCTTCCTCGCTCAGACCAGTCTTCTGCTGAAGCAGACCCCACTCGTACTCGTTGGTGAACAAGTACTTCGCGCCGTGAATGAGCGCCTTGGCCTCGTCACCGGACAGGCGGGCAAGCTGCTGCGACGGATCCGCTGCGAACGGAATCCCGAGCAGACGGCATTCGTCGGTATGGCGAACCATGGCCTCGGGGTCGTTGGCGCCGATCAGCACCAACTCGACTGCGCCTGCAGTCTTGGCCACTGCCGCGAGTTCGATCTCGCGAGCCTCGCTCATCGCACCGGGGTAGAACGACGCGATCTGCGCCATGTCCTCGTCGGTGGTGCACACGAAACGCGCCGTATGTGCCTTGTCCGAGATACGGACCGCGCTGCAGTCGACGCCGTTGTCCTCGAGCCACGTGCGGTACTCGGCGAAGTCGGCACCGACTGCGCCGACGAGTAGCGGGGACCCACCGAGCACGCCCATGGCGTAAGCGATGTTGCCGCCGACACCACCGCGGCGAATCACGAGATCGTCGACCAGGAAACTCAGCGAAACGTGGGCGAGCTGATCGGCGAGGAGCTGATCGGCGAAGCGGCCGGGGAAGCGCATCAAGTGGTCGGTGGCGATGGAACCGGTTACCGCAATAGTCACGGATCGTGGCCTTTCAGCGAAGTGAGTACAAGAATGAAAGAGGAGCAAAAGTTCACGTTACCGCCCG
This sequence comes from Rhodococcus sp. T9N, assembly GCF_024436645.1. Lineage (NCBI taxonomy): Bacteria > Bacillati > Actinomycetota > Actinomycetes > Mycobacteriales > Nocardiaceae > Rhodococcus > Rhodococcus sp. T9N. The sequence goes on from NZ_JAMSKS010000008.1 coordinate 235,271, forward strand.
TAGCGCCGTCATCGGCGCCCGAGCTGTCGGATCGGAACGGTCTACGTACGAGTCACCACAAACAACTGACGCGAAACCGAATGTCGGTTCCGCGTCAGTTGTTCGTGAATTGAGTTGTGATCGACGGACTCAGTTGAACGAGTCACCGCAGGCGCAGGAGCCTGTTGCATTGGGGTTGTCGATCGAGAAGCCCTGCTGCTCGATGGTGTCGAGGAAGTCGATGGACGCACCTTCGACGTACGGCGCGCTCATCCGGTCGACAACCAGGTTGACGCCGTTGAAGTCGACAGTGAGGTCACCGTCGAGCGTGCGGTCGTCGAAGAACAGCTGGTACTTCAGTCCGGCACAGCCGCCGGGCTGCACTGCAATACGCAGCGCGAGGTCGTCGCGACCCTCCTGATCGAAGAGTGCCTTCGCCTTGGCGGACGCGGCCTCGGTCATCTTGACGCCGTGGGTGGCGGTCTCGTTCTGCACAGTCATGGGCTCTCCCTAATGTTCGTACCAACCCGTGAACGCTTCAACGGTACGCCGCTGCCGACTTATTCCCGCCAGTCCTTTACCGGGTGCGATTCGTCTTCATCCTATCCGGTCTTCCCGACACGGCAACGGCGCGTCGACGCTTGTGGATCCTCATCTCCGGACGCCGCGCCAGAAGTTCCACTCGCGTGCCGTGTGTTCGGCGAGTCCCTCGAGACACGCCGACGCCTCCTCCATCGCACGTTCCACCGACCCGGCGAAATCCGTCACCGACTTCGCCGCGACTATCGAGGTCGACGCATAGTCCGCCTCGTCGAGCGTCACCTGGCCGGCAAAGACGAGCGTCGGAACGCCGTGCGCTGCCCCCGCCGAAGCGAGCGTTGTGACGAGTTTGCCGCGCAGCGATTGGTGGTCGAACTTGCCTTCGCCTGTGATCACCAGGTCAGCGGAAGCCAGTAGCGCGGCCTGTCCGGTGCGATCCGCGACGACGTCGGCCCCGGATCGCCGCTGTGCACCGAGCGCAAAGAGCGCGGCACCGATACCACCCGCGGCGCCGGCACCCGGAAAATTCGACACTCGTTTTCCGGTGACGGACTCCAACTGTTCGGCCCATCTCGCGTTGCTCGCTTCGAGGACTGCGACGGCTTCGGCGTCGGCGCCCTTTTGCGGGCCGAACACCGCTGCCGCACCGTGCTCGCCGAGAAGTACGTGTTCGACGTCGGTGGCGGCGACCAACTGAATGCCTGCCGTAGCCGCCGTTGCAGCCGCCAGGCCGCCCAGCGCCTCCACCAGTCCACGTCCCCCGTCGGTGCAGCAACTCCCACCGAGTCCGACGACAACCGTCTTCACGCCTGCCTCGAGCGCGACAGCGATCAGCTCTCCCACACCGCGACTGTGCGCGGCGAGTGCGGTGTCCCGCGTCGGCGGACCTCCGAGCAGGCCGAGCCCGACGGCCTCGGCGGACTCGATGTACGCCGTGTCCGACTCGAACAGCCACGTGGCGTCGACGGCGGCGGTCAAAGGCCCGGACACCCGTGCAGTCCGGATGTCGCCCCCAACCGTGGCCAAGACGTCGACGAATCCCGGACCACCGTCGGATTGTGGCGCGGTGACGACGTCGTCTTCGGGTCGACCGCGCCGCCAGCCGGCAGAAATGGATTCGGCCGCTTCGACGGCCGTCAGGGTTTCGCCGAACGAATCTGGAGCAACTATTACCCGCATAGCCGAAGTCTAAGAGTCCCGAATGACCCCGATGTTTCACGATCTCGCGCGTTTCAGTGCCTCGGGCGATCGGGTTTTTCAGAAAGACCGACGTCGGTTTCCCAGACCGTGCACTTATCCAATAGCCTGGAGGTGTGAAATTGCTACGCCGCGGTGACTCAGACAACTCCGACAAACGTGACGTCGAGGGCACTGAGTCATCCTCGGCCTCCGAAGAGGCGCCCATCGAGCAGGTGGGCAAGGGCCGCCCCACACCCAAGCGTCGTGACGCCGAGGCGAAGAGGCGTGGCCCCGTTGCCCCTGCCCCGCTGACCGCGAAGGAAGCCCGCGCCCGCCGCAAGGCGACCCGCGGCTCCAAGGAGGACCGCAAGGCCGAAGCCGCCGAGCGTCGCGCATCGTCGGCAGACCGCCGCGCCCGCATGCTCGCCGGCGAGGACAAGTACCTGCTCCCCCGCGACAAGGGACCGGTTCGCGCCTACGTCCGCGACTTCATCGACGCTCGCCGCAACCTCGTCGGGCTCTTCATGCCGCTCGCGTTGATCCTCATCATGACCATGTTCGTCACGCCCGCGCTCCAGCAGATCGTCACACTGGCAATGCTCGTGATGATGCTCTTCATGGTCGGTGAAGGCATCTGGCTCGGTCGCATGATCAACAACCGCGTCGCCGAGCGCTTCCCCGACAGCACCGACGGCGGCTTCAAGCTCGGCTGGTACGCGTTCGTTCGCGCGTCGCAGATCCGCAAGCTGCGCGCACCGAAGCCTCGTGTGGGGCCGGGCGACGCAATCTGAGCGTGACGAACACGTATAGAACTTTGGTCCTCGGCGGCGCGCGGTCTGGTAAGTCCGCGCACGCCGAGGATTTGGTTTGTGGAGGCCACCTACCCGAAAGTTCGGCACCGATCCGGTATCTGGCGACGGCAAGGCGCGATGTCTCCGACGCAGACTGGGAGAGCCGGATCGACCAACACCGCAACAGGCGGCCTTCCCATTGGTCGACGGTCGAAACCGCAGATGCCGGCGATCTCGCGGCGCAGCTCGAAAGCGATTCACACACAGCGACGTTGGTCGACGATCTGGGAACGTGGCTGACCACGGAACTCGATCGGCAAGGCGCCTGGGACGCTCCGCGCGGCACCGTCACTCCCGCTGCGGACAGCCTGGTCGCCAGTGTCGAGAACTATCGCGGATACCTGGTGCTGGTCAGCCCCGAAGTGGGTTTGGCCGTCATCCCCGAGACGCGGTCCGGACGATTGTTCCGCGACGAGATCGGCACTCTCAACGCTCGTATCGCCGCGGTGTGCGATCGTGTCGTACTAGTGGTTGCAGGGTTACCGCTCATCTTGAAAGATACTGCTGCACAACCGGAAGGCACGATGTGAGTACCGAGGCCAATCCAGGGGCCATTTCAGGGGCGAATCCAGATGCCAACCCTGACGTCGCGCCAGTCAGTAGCGCCGACTTCGAACCCGTCACCCCGCCCGACCGCGAGGTGCGAGCGCAGGCCGATGCGCGTCAGCGTGATCTGACCAAGCCGGCCGGTTCGCTGGGCCGACTGGAGGCTCTCGCCGGCTGGGCATCAGCCTGCCAAGGAGTTTGTCCCCCACATGCTTTCGCTCGGCCTCGCGTCGTCGTGTTCGCGGGTGATCACGGAATCGCCCGCAACGGGGTCTCCGCCTATCCGCCGGAAGTGACCGCACAGATGGTCGCCAACTTCCTCGGGGGCGGCGCGGCGGTCAACGTCCTCGCCGAGGTTGCCGGCGCCACGGTACGCGTCGTCGACATCGCAGTGGACGGCGATACCGATCCGTCCGTCTCGAACCACAAGGTACGCAGGTCTTCCGGGTCCATCGACCGCGAAGACGCCATGTCGAACGAGGAAACCCTTCAGGCCATCGCCGCCGGCCGAGCGATCGCGGACGAGGAAATCGACGGGGGCGCAGATCTTCTCATCGCCGGCGACATGGGCATCGGCAATACGACGCCCGCAACCGTACTCATCGCCGCACTCACGGACAGTGAACCCGTCGCGGTCGTGGGTCGAGGTACCGGTATCGACGACGCCGGATGGATCCGCAAGACCGCAGCGATTCGCGACGCTCTCCGGCGTGCCCGTCCGCACGTTCGCGACACAGTCGCGCTGCTGCGCACGTCTTCGGGTGCCGACCTCGCCGCGATGGCCGGCTTTCTGGCCCAGGCAGCTTCGCGTCGTACGCCGGTGATCCTCGACGGCGTTGTGGTCACCGCAGCCGCCATGGTTGCCGACGAACTGGCTTTCGGCGCACGTGAATGGTGGGTCGCCGGACACCGCTCCACCGAACCCGCCCACACCATCGCATTGACCCGAATGGGTCTCGACCCGATCGTCGAGTTCGACATGCGTCTCGGTGAAGGTTCAGGTGCAGTCACCGCTCTCCCGATTCTTCAGGGCGCAGTGGCAATCCTGAGCAAGATGGCGACATTCTCCGAAGCCGGTGTCAGCACTCAGGGCAGCGCACCTGCCGACGAACCGGAGTCGATCGACCTGACCAAGACCGATACGGCGGAGTGAGCGTGGCGGGCCCGCTGTCCGGAGTGCCGCTGGCCTTCTCGTGGCTGACGGTCCTTCCGGTTCGTGGTCCCTCCGACATCGATCGAACTGCCGGCCGTCGCGCCATCGCGGCAGCTCCGCTCACCGGGATCGCTCTCGGCATTGCCGCGACGTTTCTGCTCTGGGGCACAACCAGTATCGGCCTGAATCCCTATCTCGCAGGCTTGCTGACGGTAGGTGCGCTCGCTCTCGGGACACGCGGGATGCACGTGGACGGACTGGCAGACTCCGTCGACGGACTGGGTTGTTACGGTCCACCGGAGCGCGCCCGCGAGGTCATGCACAGCGGCGGTGCCGGACCGTTCGGGGTCGCGTCACTGTTCATCTTCCTTGGGCTGCAATCGGTCTCCTTCGGCGTCCTCGCTGTTGCCGACTCCCCCACGCAGTGGATCGCCGTTCTCGTATCTGTCGCTGCGGGTCGTGTGGCCGTCGTTTTTGCCTGCCGCCGAGGTATTCTCGCGTCGAGCCCGAGCGGATTCGGTGCGCTCGTCGCCGATTCACAACCGCTGTGGGCCGCAATCGTGTGGTCGGTTCCGCTGATCGCCGCTTCCGGCTTTGCCACCGACCGGTGGTGGCTCGGCCCTCTCGTGACCGCGTCGGCGCTGGTGATCAGTGTGCTGTGCGTGCGTCACTGCGTCCGTAGATTCGGCGGACTCAACGGAGACGTTCTCGGATTCGCACTCGAACTCACTGTGACGCTTACGGCCGTCGGCCTCACTCTCGGACTGTGATCCGACGTCGTGCGAGTAGGTGTCCTTGCGTACGAAGGTTGCCTCGCGGCCGAGATCTTCGTTTTCACCGACCTTCTCCTGATCGCGAATCGGGTCGCTGATGGAGCGCCCGCCGACCCCTTCGAGGTATCGGTCATCGCAGCGTCCGGCACGCCCGTCGTTGCGGCAGGTGGATTTTCGCTCGGCGTGCAGGAGGGGCATCACGACATCGATCACCTGGTTGTGCCGGGGTTCGAACTCGTGCCGTCCGAAGACCCTGCGACGCGTTTGTCGCTGTGGGACAGAGAAATCGAGTTCATCCGTGCGTGCGAGGCGCGCGGCGTTCGGGTGTCGTCGGTCTGTGTCGGCGCGTATCTGCTGGGCGAGGCGGGACTGCTCGACGGACGCCGATGTACGACGTCGTGGCTGTACGGTGCGGACCTCGCAAGTCGTTACCCCGGTGCGACGGTTCGAACCGACTCGTTGATCGTCCAGGACGACGGCGTCACCACCACTGCTGCGTTCACCGCCGCACTCGACCTCGCAACAGCACTCGTGCGCGAGCATCTCGGCGACAAGATTGCGCGTACGACCGCAAGAATTACGCTGGCGCCCGAAAACCGAACCAGTCAAGCTCCGTACATCCTCGACTCGATGCTGCCCGCCAAACACACACAGTTTGCCGACGACGTCGGAAGGTGGCTGGTCGAACGGATGGCGGAACCTTACGACTTGGATCTGCTGTCGAGTGCTTTTCACCTCAGCACCCGAACCATGCTTCGGAAGTTCAAGGACGAGACCGGGGAATCGCCGCGCAGTTATCTGCAGCGTGCACGGATCCGAAAAGCGAAACGGTTGTTGGAATCGACCGACTGGCCTCTCGGAAAGATCCTGGGGCACATCGGCTATCAGGATCCTGGAACCTTCCGTCGCCTGTTCACCGACCGCGTCGGCATCAGCCCGGCCGACTACCGAAAGCGATTCCGCAACGGCGGCGCCGGATAGGTGCGAGGCGAGCCCGCCCGAAAACATGGCGAACCGCCCTCTTCTGTAGTCGATCCCGCGCCGAAAGACTGTGCAGAGGAATTGTTTCGACTACTGAGAGGGCTCACCGTGCCGAACCGGAGCATGACCGAAGACGATCCGCTCGAAGACTTCGACCGTCGAACGATCACCATCGACGCAGTGGCGAAGTCCGTGTACGTGGCCGGCACCGGTCCCGCAGTAATCGTCATGCCGGAGATGCCGGGCATCAGCCCGCATGTAGCGCGATTCGCCCGCTGGGTGCGCGACGCCGGTTTCACTGTCTTCGTTCCGTCACTGTTCGGGCACGACGGCGCGGTCCCCACAGTGAACGAGGGGCTGACGGTATTCAAGAGAGCCTGCGTCAGTGCAGAATTCCGCGCCCTCGCTGCCGATGAACCGAGTCCGGCGGTCCGTTGGCTGCGTTCACTCGCCGCTTCCGCCCATGAGGAGAGCGGCGGACCTGGCGTCGGCGTGATCGGAATGTGCTTCACCGGTAACTTCGCGTTGTCGATGATGCTCGAACCCTCGGTCATCGCGCCGGTTCTCGCCCAACCGTCGTTACCGCTCGATCGACCGGACGAAACCGACAGCGGGCCCGAAGAACTCGAAGCCGTGCGCTCGAGACTCGAGGCCGAAGACCTCACGGTGCTTGCATACCGCTTTCGAGGTGACTCGTTCTGCCGCGCACAACGATTCGCCGCCTATTCGAAGGCCTTGGGCGAGCGCTTCGTCGGGAAGGTACTACCCGACGAAGCGGCCAACGCGACAACGTCGCCGTTCTTCGAACACGTCATTGCCAATCCACACAGCGTGGTGACGGCTCATCTCGTCGACGAGGCGGGATCGCCCACCACCGTCGCACGAGACGAGATTCTGCAGTTCTTCCGGGAGCGATTGCTCGCGGAACGAACCAGCGATCAGTGAAGTTTCGTCATCCAGCCGTGGGTGTCGGCGAAGGTTCCGCGCTGGATACCCGTGAGGGTGTCGCGCAGTGCCATCGTCACCTCACCCGGCTCGCCGTCGGCGATGGTGAACTCGCCCTCGGCGGACTTGACGCGTCCGACGGGGGTGATGACTGCTGCTGTGCCGCAAGCGAAGACCTCGGTGATTTCACCGCTCTTGCACTTGGTGCGCCATTCGTCGGTGCTGATCTTGCGCTCCTCGACGGCGAAACCGGAATCGGCGGCAAGGGCAAGCAACGAGTTGCGCGTGATGCCTGGCAACAACGAACCGGACAGCGACGGCGTCACGAGGCGAGCGTCGGGGCCCGAGCCGAAGACGAAGAACAGGTTCATTCCACCCATTTCCTCGACGTACGTGCGCTCGATGGCGTCGAGCCAGACCACCTGGTCGCAACCCTCGTCGGCGGCTTGCGCCTGGGCGAGGAGTGAAGCGGCGTAGTTGCCGGCGAACTTGGCCGCGCCGGTACCACCGGGGGCCGCGCGAACGTATTCGGTGGACAGCCACACACTGACCGGCTTGACGCCGCGCGGGAAGTACGCACCGGCAGGCGAGGCGATCAGCAGGTAGCGGTACTCGTCGGCGGGACGGACACCGAGTCCGGCTTCGGTGGAGAACATGAACGGACGGAGGTAGAGCGCGTCCTCGCCACCGGCTGCGGGAACCCAGTCGAGATCGACGTCGATCAGTTCGGTGATGGAATCGATGAACATCTGCGACGGGAGCTCCGGCATGGCCAGACGGCGCGCAGATGCCGCGAAACGCTCGGCGTTGGCCTCGACGCGGAACGAGCTGATCTCGCCACCCGGCTGACGGTATGCCTTGAGGCCCTCGAAGATGGCCTGTCCGTAGTGCAAAACCATTGCGGCCGGATCGAGCTCGATGTTTCCGTACGGCAACACCTGGGCGTCGTGCCAGCCCTTGCCCGCGGTGTAGTCGATCGAGACCATGTGGTCGGTGAAGTGCCGCCCGAAGCCGGGCGCCGCCAAAATGTCACGGCGCTCGGCGTCGGACTTCGGGGACGAGCTCTGAACACGAACGAAATCGGCGGCACCTGTCATGGGCGCAATCCTATCGAACGTGAAAAAGCTCTCTACTTGGTGTTGGTCTCCACGAACGGAGGAGACACCACGACGCACCGAAGAGCACGACCACGGACGTCGACTTCGATCTCGTCGCCGGCCGAGACATTGGCACCGGAATCGAGGAGCGCCAACGCAATTCCCACTTTGAGCGAGGGCGAAAACGTCCCCGAGGTGGTCTCGCCGATTGCCTCGCCGTCACGCAGAACACCGAGGCCGGCACGAAGCACGCCGCGATCGAGAGCCTTGATCCCCCAGAGTTTGCGAGCCGGGCCGGCAGCCTTCTCGTCGGTCAAGGTCTCTTTGCCCCAGAATGTCGGCTTCTTCCAACCGATCGCCCATCCGCAGCGCGCTTCGAGCGGAGAAATCTCGAGCGAAAGCTCATGCCCGTGCAGCGGATACCCCATCTCGGTACGAAGAGTGTCACGGGCGCCGAGTCCGGCGGCCTGCCCACCCTCGGCGCGCACTGCCTCGAGAAGCGCGCGGAACAACGGCTCGCTGTCGTCCCACCGCGGCAGGAGTTCGTAGCCGACCTCACCGGTGTAACCGCTGCGGCACACACGAACAGGCACGCCGTTCCATTCCGCATCTTCGTACGCCATGTACTCGATCTCGGTGGGAAGTCCCAGAGCGGTCAGAACCGCCACCGATTTCGGACCCTGCACAGCCAGCACACCGTAGGCACGATGCTGATCCTCGACGGTGATTCCGTCCGGTGCGAGGGCGACCAGAGCCGCAACGACGTCCGCGGTATTGGCTGCGTTCGGGACGAGGAAGATCTCGTCGTCGCTGACGTAGTACGCAATGAGGTCGTCGATGACACCACCGGACTCGTTGCAGCACAACGTGTACTGAGCCTTACCCGGCCCGATCTTGTTCAGGTCGTTGGTCAGTGCGGAGTTCACGAATTCCGCGGCGCCCGCGCCACGCACGACGGCCTTGCCGAGGTGACTGACGTCGAAGAGTCCGACATTCTCACGCACAGAGGTGTGTTCGGCCACGACGCCGGCGTACGAAACCGGCATCTGCCACCCCCCGAACTGCGCGAACGTCGCGCCGAGTTCGACGTGGACGGGGTGGATCGGGCCCTGCAACAGTTGTTCGTCGGTCATGGCCCACAACCTATCGGACTTCGCCGATCGAAACATGTCCGCAGCGAGAGCTCACCCGGCCGTGACGATCGCCCGTCAGCAAACTGCAAAGGGCCTAACATCGACTCAGGCATCCGCCAGAACCGGACGCATCGCACACTCACCTCACAGGAGACACCTTGAGCACTCGCACAGCCCGATCGTTGGGACCCGACCTCGTTCTCGCCGGCACAGTCGCCAAGCGCGCAGAGATATTGGTCGTCGGTCTGACGTCGGGTCCGGACGGCCCCGAAATCGCACTCAGCGAAGGCATCGTCGCCGAAGACGTACTCGCCGAGATCCTCGACAGCCTCATCGCCGTCGGCGCCACGGGCAAGCCCGAGCAGCTCACTCGTGTCCCGGCACCGAGCGAACTGTCGGTCACCAGCGTTCTCGCCGTCGGACTCGGCTCTGCCGACAAGCTCGGCAGCGAGCAGATCCGTAAGTCCGCCGGCGCCGCAGCTCGCTCGTTGTCCGGCATCGACACCGTCGCAACCACGCTCTCGATCCTCGACCTCGGTGCAGCCGCCGAGGGATTTGCGTTGGGCGCGTACAGCTTCACCGAATTCAAGTCGTCCATGACGGCTCCCGGTCCCGATTCGCAGCCACTGGCCCGCGTCGAACTTCTGGTGCCGTCGCCGCGCACGAAGGAGACCAAAGCGACGCTGGCACGGTCGGCTGCCATCGCCGAGGCCGTCGCCACCGCACGCGAGTTCGTCAACACCCCCCCGAGCCACCTCTACCCCGCCGAGTTCGCCGCGCGCGCGAAGGCACTGGGCGTCGAGGCCGGGCTCACCGTCCAGGTTCTCGACGAGAAGGCACTCGAGAAGGGTGGCTACGGCGGAATCATCGGCGTCGGCAAGGGCTCGTCACGCCAGCCGCGTCTCGTCCGCCTCGAATACGCGTCGAAGAAGCGTGGTGCCCGCAAGGTCGCACTGGTGGGTAAGGGCATCACCTTCGACACCGGCGGAATCTCCATCAAGCCCGCCGCCGGTATGGAGAACATGACCTCGGACATGGGCGGCGCCGCAGCCGTCATCTCCACCGTCGTGCTTGCCGCCAAGCTCGGCCTGCCCGTCAACGTCGTCGCATACGTACCGATGGCCGAGAACATGCCGTCCGCGACCGCCCAGCGTCCCGGCGACGTGCTGACCCAGTACGGCGGAATCACCATCGAGGTCGTCAACACCGACGCCGAGGGCCGTTTGATTCTTGCCGACGCGATGGTTCGCGCGGGTGAGGACGATCCCGACTACATGATCGACACCGCCACCCTGACCGGTGCGCAGATGGTCGCGCTCGGCAACCGCACCCCCGGAGTCATGGGCACCGACGAGTTCCGTGACCGCGTCGCCTCCATCTCGCAGAGCGTCGGCGAGAACGGCTGGGCCATGCCGCTGCCGGAGGAATTGCGCGGAGATCTCGACTCCAAGGTCGCCGACATGGCCAATGTCACCCCACACCGCTGGGGCGGCATGCTGGTCGCAGCTCACTACCTCAAGGAATTCGTTCCCGAGGGTGTCCAGTGGGCGCACATCGACGTCGCGGGGCCGGCCTACAACACGTCAGGGCCGTGGGGTTACACCGGCAAGGGCGGTACCGGCGTTCCCGTTCGCACGATGATCTCGGTCCTGGAGGACATCGCGGTCAACGGCTGACCCCTTGCTGTGCGCCTTTATTAACCCCCCTCGGTTAATAAAGGCGCACAGCAGTTCAGGCGCCGTCGCGTAATTCCTGCTCTCGGGCCCGCTTGCGTTCGATTCGCTTACGTTCGTCGTGATCGCGCATACGCTGCGGATATCCCGTCTTGCGGACGTCGTAGACCGGGATCTTCAGGTCCTGTCCCAATTTGCGGGCACCACGTTCGCCGCCGACACGACGACGAGTCCACTCCCCGTCCTTCGCAACCAGGACGACGGTCACCTCGGTCACCGTCGTCTGCGGTTCCACATAGGCCTCGACGCCTTCGTGCGAGTGCGCCCAATTCGCCAGATGATCCGCATCACTTTGCGCTGCGGCCTGAGCCGCACTTGGCGGACGCTTGAAACGATCGAACAGTCCCACGGTCGTACCCTCCTCGGTACCGACGCCGCGGATGCACCCCGGCGATATGTCAAGTTTGCCAGGCGATGTCCGTTGTGCCTGCGCACGACATACCGTTTGGTCCGCTTACGACGTTACAGCCGGACCCCCGACGCATACCTACTCGCCAGTAGCCGACACACCCGAAACGGACGGCATCCCCCTCATCGGACACGCCCGGCGTATCAATGGAAAGATGAACGACGGTGACGCCGCGCCCGCGCGTCGACATCGGCAAAATAGCTACAAGTAGCCGCACGTCGCGCGCCACTCGAGCACAATGCATTACGACCACAAGTCGACAAAATTCAACAACCCGAACACAACTGTCGAGGAGTCAAAAGACATGGCCTTCTCCGTCCAGATGCCAGCCCTAGGTGAGAGCGTCACCGAGGGAACTGTCACACGGTGGCTCAAGCAGGAAGGAGACACGGTCGAAGTCGACGAACCCTTGCTCGAAGTCTCCACGGACAAGGTCGACACCGAGATTCCGTCTCCCGTCGCCGGCGTCCTGACCAAGATCGTCGCGCAGGAAGACGACACCGTGGAAATCGGTGGCGAGCTCGCCCAGATCGGTGAAGCCGGCGAAGCCGCAGCACCCGCGGCAGAGGCACCCGCCCCCGCCGCCGAGGAAGCTCCCGCCGAGGAAGCGCCGGCTGCCGAAGCTCCCGCTGAAGAAGCTCCCGCTGCCGAGGCACCCGCCGCTTCGAGCGGTTCCGCTGAAGGTACCGCCGTGACGATGCCCGCCCTCGGCGAGTCCGTCACCGAAGGCACCGTCACCCGTTGGCTCAAGGCTGTCGGCGACGAGGTTGCCGTCGACGAGGCGCTGCTCGAAGTCTCGACCGACAAGGTCGACACAGAGATCCCGTCCCCCGTCGCCGGAATCCTGCTCGAGATCAATGCGCAGGAAGACGACACCGTCGAGATCGGTGGCCAGCTGGCCGTCGTCGGCTCCGGCACACCCGCCGCGGCTCCGGCACCCAAGGCCGCTCCCGCAGCACCGGCCGCACCCCCTGCCCCCAAGGCTGAAGCACCGAAGGCTGAGGCACCCAAGGCCGAGGCACCCAAGCCTGCTGCCGCACCGGCCGCCCCCGCTCCGAAGCCTGCTGCGGCTCCCGCACCGGCGGCTGCCCCCGCAGCTTCCGGCGACAGCAGCCCGTACGTCACCCCGCTCGTGCGCAAGCTCGCAACGGACAACGGCGTCGACCTCGCGACCGTCACCGGCACCGGCGTCGGCGGCCGCATCCGCAAACAGGATGTGCTCGCCGCTGCGGAGGCCAAGAAGGCTCCCGCCGCCGCTCCCGCTGCTGCAGCACCCGCGGCCGCACCGGCCGCCACCGCAGCCGCAGGCGTCCGACCCGAACTGGCACACCTGCGTGGAACCACGCAGAAGGCCAACCGTATTCGGCAGATCACGGCCACCAAGACACGTGAGTCGCTGCAGAACACCGCTCAGCTCACGCAGACCTTCGAGGTGGACGTCACCAAGATCGTCGCCCTGCGGGCCCGTGCCAAGGCCGGCTTCATCGAGCGCGAAGGCGTCAACCTGACGTTCCTTCCGTTCTTCGCCAAGGCAGTCGTCGAGGCGCTGAAGTCGCACCCGAACATCAACGCCAGCTACGACGAGGCTGCCAAGCAGATCACCTACTACGACGCTGAGCACCTCGGCATCGCAGTGGACACCGATCAGGGCTTGCTCTCCCCCGTCATCCACAACGCCGGCGATCTCGGCCTGGCCGGCTTGGCCCGCGCCATCGCCGACATCGCCAAGCGTGCACGCTCGGGTGGCCTGAAGCCGGACGAGCTCTCGGGTGGCACCTTCACCATCACCAACATCGGCAGCCAGGGCGCGCTGTTCGACACCCCGATCCTGGTACCGCCGCAGGCGGCCATGCTCGGAACCGGCGCGATCGTCAAGCGCCCGATGGTGGTCACCGACGAGAACGGCAACGAGTCCATCGGCGTTCGCTCGATGATCTACTTGCCGCTGACCTACGATCACCGGCTGGTCGACGGCGCCGACGCCGGCCGATTCCTCACCACTGTGAAGCAGCGGTTGGAAGAAGCCTCGTTCGAAGCTGATCTGGGCCTGTAAGCAACTGCTCGGCCGGCCGGGGCGTCATCTCCATCAGGAGGTGGCGCCCCGGCTTTTTCAGTACGGTCGGAGATATACGTTCGGATATCGAAGCACGCTGAATCGAAGGAGGCTTTCCGAATGCGAGTAGTCATCGCCGGCTCGTCCGGTTTGATCGGAACGGCCTTGGTGTCATCGTTGCGCTCCGACAACCACGACGTGGTGCGTCTGGTGCGACGCTCGACTGCCGGCCCCGACGAATCGCGTTGGGACCCGGACCACGACCGTCTGGACCTCTCCGTCCTGCAGGGCGCCGACGCCGTCGTGAACCTCTGCGGCGTCGGCATCGGCGACAAACGGTGGTCGGGTTCCTACAAGCAAGCGATCCGTGACAGCCGCATCGTCGCGACCGACGTCTTGGCCGAAGCGGTCGCGAGTGAGAAGGTTCCCGTCCTCGCCAACGCGAGCGCCGTCGGCTATTACGGCGACACCGGCGACAAGATCGTCGACGAGGATTCGCCGGCAGGCACAGACTTTCTCGCCACGACGTGTCGCGATTGGGAACTTGCCACCGAACCGGCGCGTGCGGCGGGTGCCCGCGTCGTCAATCTGCGGTCCGGCGTCGTGATTTCACCTCATGGGGGCATGCTCGGTCGGCTTCGGCGCCTTTATTCGTTCGGCCTCGGCGGGCGACTGGGCAACGGTCGCCAGTACTTTCCGTGGATCTCACTCGAGGACGAGTGCGACGCGATCAAGTTCGCGCTCACGAATTCCGAACTCTCCGGTCCCGTCAACCTGACCGGTCCGGCCCCTGTCACCAATGCCCAGTTCAATGACGCCATGTCCCGTGCGGTCCACCGCCCGGCTCCCTGGATCGTTCCCGGGTTCGCACTCGAAGCGTTGATCGGAGAATTCGCCAAGAGCGGCATCCTCGGTGGCCAGCGCGCCATTCCCGCAGCTTTGGAAAAGGCGGGATTCTCTTTCCGCCACAACACGATCGGCGAAGCGCTGGCGGCCGCACTCGGTTGATTCCGAAGTCGGGCGTAATCTCTACGTCCATGAGCAGCGCTGCCGTTTCCGCCCGGTTCTCGAAACTGCCGATCGCCGTCGAGCAACTCGGTTCGATCGACTACAACGCCGCGTGGGACCGCCAGCGTGAGCTCGCGGCAGCGCGGGCGGACGACATCGGACCGGACACGCTACTGCTCCTCGAACACCCGCCGGTGTACACGGCAGGACGACGCACGGAACCCGAAGATCGTCCCGTCGACGGCACGCCTGTCATCGACGTCGACCGCGGCGGGAAGATCACCTGGCACGGCCCCGGCCAGCTGGTGGGATATCCGATCGTGAAACTGGCCGAGCCCATCGACGTGGTGCGGTATGTCCGACGCATCGAGGAAGCACTGATCACGGTGTGCACGGACCTCGGCCTGAACTGCGGGCGCATCGACGGCCGCTCCGGCGTCTGGCTGCCTGCCGAACTCGCAAACGGGCAATGGAAGCCCGAGCGCAAGGTTTCTGCCATCGGCGTGCGCGTCCAACGGGGCGTGGCACTGCACGGCTTCTCCCTGAACTGCAATTCGGTCCTGACCGGATTCGACAACATCATTCCCTGCGGCATCCGTGACGCCGGGGTCACGACGCTGTCGCATGAACTCGGTCGCGACGTCACCGTGGACGAAGTCACTCCCGCTGTGACCGAGGCAGTGATCGCTGCTCTCGACGGAACCATGCCCGTCACCGAACGGAACGTCGAGCGCGTCACCTTCGAAAGCGCCTCGCCTACTCCGACTTTTACTACCGTTCAGTACAGCTGACGGGCTCGCCCGAACCCCGTTGCAGTAATCACCGGGCGTAGGATCACTGTCGTGACTATCGCCCCAGAAGGACGTAAGCTGCTCCGTCTCGAGATCCGAAACGCGGAGACGCCCATCGAACGCAAACCCAACTGGATCAAGACCCGAGCAAAGATGGGCCCCGAGTACACGGAGCTCGAGGGCCTGGTCAAGCGTGAAGGTTTGCACACCGTCTGCGAGGAAGCGGGCTGCCCCAACATCTACGAGTGCTGGGAAGACCGCGAAGCCACGTTCCTGATCGGCGGTGAGCAGTGCACACGCCGCTGCGACTTCTGCCAGATCGACACCGGCAAGCCCGAAGCCCTCGACCGCGACGAGCCCCGTCGCGTCGCGGAAAGCGTTCAGGCCATGGGCCTTCGGTACTCCACGATCACCGGCGTCGCCCGCGACGACCTCCCCGACGGCGGCGCCTGGCTCTACGCCGAGACCGTCCGCAAGATCCACGAACTCAACCCGGGCACCGGCGTCGAGAACCTGGTGCCGGACTTCAACGGCAAGCCCGAACTGCTCGACGAGGTCTTCGCCTCACGCCCCGAGGTACTTGCACACAACCTCGAGACCGTCCCCCGCATCTTCAAGCGGATCCGTCCGGCGTTCCGGTACCAGCGCAGCCTCGACGTCATCACCGCAGCACGCGACTACGGACTGG